>JAHAZB010000035.1 GCA_018384175.1 Eubacteriales bacterium | reverse complement strand
ATAATACTTATTAGAAATAAAAACAATATTAAAGGGGAATTTTGAGAAGGGAATCTTTAATTATGAAAAGAATCAGAATAATGGCACTGCTGATGTGTATAATAGCACTTTGCTCTTGTGGCAAAGAGATAAAAAATTACCGTGTTCATAACGACCTTGTAATATCTTTTACAGAGGCCCTCGGAGACCGTAAGCTGATATCTGAAAATCTTGAAAAAACGGAGGATGGCAGAGTTATCACCAAAGCAGAGTACACATATAAAAGTGAGCAGCCTTCTGAGGATAAGGAAAATTATCTTTACTATTTACTCAATAACTATGATGCAGCCTTTCTTGGCGAGGATGTTGCAGCAATAGCATCTGAAAATTTTGACTGTTCGATAATGGTCGAGGTAACAAACGACGATGAAACATTTACGATTTCTATAACAAGACCGAATATGGTAGACCCTGAAAAATAAAAGAGAATTATCTGCAAAGTTTATTTGCAGGTAATTTTTTATATCCTATTCTCTTTACTAATTGTGTAATTAGTGATAGAATATAACAATAAGAATGAAGTTTTCCGAAAGGAGACGGTACTTGTGAGAAAAATAAGACTGCTAATATGTCTGATTATGTTGTTTGCAGTTCCGCTTGTTGCGGTGGCAGACACAAACGGGCATTGGGCTGAAAAATATATAGAAGAGATAAAATCAGAAAACATAATGTCGGGTAATGGTGTGTCCTTTATGCCGGACAAGAATATAAGTCGTGCAGAGTTTGTTGTGGCAATTATCCGTGCCTTAGGTGCAAAACCGAAGTCGGCTACGGTCAGCTTTTCGGATATAAAAGCTGACAGCTTTTATGCGCCGTATATTATAAGCGCTGCAGAGATTGGGATAATATCCGGCTACGATGACGGCACCTTCCGTCCGGAAAACAACCTCACGAGAGAGGAATCTGTTATAATACTTTCCCGTGCATTTGGATTTTTATCGGGTTACAATATAGGAGCGGAGTTTTCTGACAGAAACAGTGTAACAGAAGGGGCACGAAGCGCCTTTGCGTATGCGCTTAATAAGGGTATAATTAAAGGATACCCCGACAAAACTCTGCGACCGAAAGGTAATCTTTCGCGTGCTGAGGCTGCTGTTTTAATAATCGGTGCAAGGGGCGCACGTACATCTGAGCCGGGGTTTGTTATGGGTTATCCACGACTTGCTGAAATAGGTGAATATGGGAAAATGCGTCTTGAGGTATGTACGAATATGCCTTGCAATATCTATTACGCGGTAAGCGGTGCAGAGCTTCCGGGTATTATGTCTTCTGTAAATATAAATAAACAACTCACCTCGACAATTCAGGCGAACAGACAGCGCGTTGCTGAGATTGAGGGAGAGATAGGGAAAAGGTATAATATATATCTTATGGCTGTAACGCCTGACGGTAAAAAATCCAATGTTATTAAAATATCTGATGTTACGCCTCTGCCTTTTGCAAGCGGAGACGGAACAAAAGAAAAACCTTATAGTATCAAAACTCAGGATGAACTATCTGCAATACGATTTTTCAATGATAAGGCATTTGTTCTCGAAAATGATATAAAGCTTGAAGGAGAATGGGAGCCGATTGAAAATTTTTACGGAAGTATTGACGGAGTAGGATACAGAATAGACGATTTGGTGGTAAATACGGATAGTAGCTATGCGGGACTTTTCAGACGTATAACTAAGGGTGAGATAAAGAATCTGACGGTTGATGGTCAGGTAAAAGCAAGGGCAAATGCCGGTATAATTGCGGGTGAATTTCTTGATGCAAAAATCACCTCGTGCACTGTTTCGGGCAGAGTTGGAGTAGTTACCAATAACGCAGGCGGACTTTTCGGCGAAAGTGCCGGAAGGATAGAAAATTGCTTAAGCGGTGTTTATATGGTTGAAGCCGGTTCGTTTGCAGGAGGCATAGCAGGACAAAATTACGGCATTATTAAAAACTCTCTTTCTGCAGCATATACGGTAGTTGCCGATATTTACGCAGGCGGTATTGCATCTGTCAATGTTGGCGGAAAAATCGAAAACTGTGTTGCGGCATCTGTGTATGTGTATGATATGTTGCTGGGAAACTGCGGACGAGTTACAACAAATAAAAAGGATTCGGATACAATTTGTAACTATGCGTACTCTGGAATGATTACCACGTCCGAGTCTGGTGTAAACGAGATAAATAACGGCAATGGTGCAGACTTGTTATGGGAGGAGCTTATTGACATTGATAAGCTATGTGGCTTGCTTGGTTGGAATAAGTCGGACTGGACGGGCGGTGGCAGAAGCGAGGCATATCTGTTGCCAAGACCTTTAGGTACTAAAAGTCCTGAACTGATTTCAGGAACGACAGAATATACGCCGATAAGGGTAAGCACGGCAGAAGAGCTTCTGGGAATGATTGACAATCCTGATAAGCATTATCTTTTAGTTGATAACCTTTATTTTGGTACTAACCTGAAATGGAGGCCGGCTGCTGACACGGATGTGGTTGAGGAAGGCTTCTCGGGGACTCTTGACGGTGGAGGAAAGACAATATACAACCTTATTACAGAAACGGGCGAGAATGGGAATTGCGGCCTTTTCGGAGTGGTTTACGGCGGAACTGTCAGAAATCTTAACCTGACTGCACCGCGTTATACAGGTGGCGAGATAATTGGTGCCATAGCTGCTGTGAACTATGGAACGATTGAGAACTGCAGCGTTAATGACTTAAAAATAAAAGCAGGCGGTCAGGGCTCATATGCAGGAGGTATTGCAGGATACAATTACGGAACAATAAAGGTAGTTACTACGTCAGGAGATATAGAGTCAGGTGCAAAGAATACCGTAATAGGAGGTATATGTGCACACAATGAGGGATTTGTAGATGACGCGACATTTTCGGGAACTGTGAAAACAAGTAAAATGGGCGGAGTGTCTGAATCTGTTGTGGGCGGCATCTGTGGCTATAACAGCGGTGGTATGATATGTAATACATTCAGCTCTGCCGATATAAGACAACAGGCAACTACGATGTATTCGGGCGGTACATGTGCTATCCAGAATGACGGAGAGGTTTATAAATGCTCAAGCATGGGGAATATAATTACCGAGCAGCCGGGAAAGGCGATTGCTATTGCTTACAGCGGCGGAGTGAATGGACTTGCTGCAGGCGGGATTGTAATGAACAGCTTTTCGGGATGTGATATTAAGCAATATACATTAAAAAGCTATGCGGGCGGCGTGTGTGGTTATAATGAAACGGCTATTATACAAAACACATATGCAACCGGCTCGATTTTACAGACTAATGATGCGGAAATAAAAAAGGATATGCCATCTTATGCAGGAGGCATCTGTGGGTTTAATGAGAACGGAACTGTTTCGGCATCTGTGGCAGTTAATCCGAGCATTTCTTCTTATGGTGTGGTGGCAAGAATTTGCCCTGATGGTACGTCGGAACAAATTTACGGTAATTATGCTGTAAAAATGGATATTGTTGCCGATGGTGAGGGAAACTATGGAGGTACGACTGTTTCCAACAACAGAATTGGTGTGAGATTATTTACAACACCGCTGTCTGAGGGTGGAATACTTGGGTGGTCGAAGGAAGTATGGATTCCGTCTTCCAATCATTCATATGATTTGCCTGTTTTAGCCGGTGTGAGAAATCAAGCAGCGTTTCTATGAGGAAAGGGTTTAGTTATGAGAAAAAGGATATTATCTGTATTTGTTGCTGCTATGCTTGTCAGCCAGACAGCATTTTCGGCTGTACTGGGAAGTGAGACAGTAGGCAGTAAAAGCTATGAGATTTCAGACGGTACAATGCTTTATGAGAATAAGTTTATGTCTGATCAGGAGGGGGTAGGTCTTCAAAGTGAGTATTATGCGGAGTATACTCCCAATTCTGACACTGTGCCTGTTGTGGTAACCGGTGAATCGATTTTTGGAAAGAAAACGGCAGCACAGGCTGCGGCGTATATGCGTGAAAACGGAATGAGACCGATGATAGGGATAAATGCGGCATTCTTTTCGCTGCAAAATGGTGTAACTATGGGACATATTATCTCAGAAGGCAGGGTGTTTTCAAAAGATTCCACAACTCTTCAGGGCATAGGATTCAACTCTGATGGCGCAGCATTTATTGCACCGCTTGCGATAAATGTGAGTTTGTCAACAGAGGAAGGAGATGTTGGAATAGCAAATGTAAACAAATTCAATGGCGCAACCTTGCCGTATATCACCTTGTTTACACCTGACTTTTCTGATAATACGGAAAATGAGGCGGAGGTTGTTTCGGTTGTTGTAGAAACAGATGAATCTCTTAGAGTTGGCGGTGAGTTTGAGGCAGTTGTAAAGAGTAAAAGCCAACATACCGGTGGGGTGGCTCTTAACGAAGGAGAAATGGTGATTACTGTAAATGTTGACGGTAGCTACGATTATCACCGGAATCTGATTAATAGCTTAAACGAAGGCGATACTGTTAAAATCAGCTGCAGTGCTGACGGAGATGAACGTTGGGCTGATGTGAGCGAGGCACTTGCAAGTGTGGGAGAAACTCTTATATCAGATGGTAATGTAAGCAGTAATCTGCCAAAAGGTGCGGCACCCAGAACTGCTGTTGGTATAACAGACGAAGGTAAGGTCGTTTTCTATGTAATAGACGGAAGACAAAAGGGGATAAGCTATGGTGTACAGTTAAAAACTCTTGCAGCACGTATGGCAGAGCTTGGCTGTGTAGAAGCTATAAATCTTGACGGTGGAGGCTCAACATCTATTTCGGGAGTATATCCCGGAGCTGATGAAATAGCGGTTATCAACTCACCGTCAGACGGTAGTCTGCGTCCGGTGGCAAATTTTATATTTCTAAAAAATAATAAACCGCGTACAGATATTCTGGCGAGCATATACACAACGCCGCATCAGAACAAATATCTGAGCGGAACGAAGGTTGAGCTTTCAAGCATTGGAATAGATACCGCATACTATAAAACAGAGCTGCAGTCGGTTGAGTATTTTATAGATGGGGAGAGTTATCTGGAAGAGAATACTGCCACACTTATCGGAAATGGAACTGTACGTATTACGGCAAAAAGCGGAGCAGTACAGTCGGTAAGTGAAAATTATGTCTATGATACTCCCGATACAATAAAACTCTATTCTGGCAAAAAGGAAATACAATCATTGACAGTTCCTGACGGAGAAAAGATTGAACTGTCTGCAAAAGCTTTTGTAGGCTCTGCTGAGCTTATAGCAGACGATTCGCTGTTTGCGTTTGATGCTGAGGGCGAAATCGGAACAGTGGAAAATGGTGTATTTTCTGCCAAAGCAGACGTAACTACAAAGGGAAATATAATCATTACTGCAGGGAATACTATTACAAGAATTCCGGTTACCGTTACAAGAGACAATATTTTTAAGGATGCTTCAACACATTGGGCAAAAGATATGATAAACGAGCTTGCTGATATGGATGTCATAAGTGGATATGAAACTGATGACGGACTATACTTTAAGCCGGATAACAGCATCAGCCGTGCAGAATTCGCCGTAATGCTTGCAAGATATATGAAGCTTGACACAAAGGAACACGAAATTAAAGAAGACTATTTTACAGATGTTTTGCCGAACTGGGCAAAGGGTAGTATAAATGCACTCTCATCTTTGGGCTTTATAAGTGGAAAACAGACGGATGATGGTGTGGTATTTGCCGCTAACGATGAAATTACACGTGCAGAAGCGGCTGCAATTATCGGCAGAACAATGCCTGAACTTGATATAGATGAGGAAATTGGTTTTGCGGACAGTGAACAAATTCCGCATTGGGCAAGCTCTTATGTAGCAAAGCTGTATAGTACCGGAGTTGTTTCGGGCGGTGATGGCAACAATTATATGCCGAATAGGAATGTTACAAGAGCAGAATCTGCTACGATGCTTTATAAACTGTCAAAAATCCAATACAATTAGGATTTGGAAGAGATGTCGTTAGATACCTTGGAAGCTGAGGACCTTGATTTATAGAAAGTTTACATTCGTGTAATACAATTGACATATTGCGAGGGTATAAAATGTTGACATATGGAGCACTTTGATGATATAATTTAGAAAGCTATACGATAAGAAAGGAAAAAAGCATCAGATGAAAAGAGCAAGAGTCGGGGATGGTAAAGCAAAAAAGAGAATGAAAGTACTTCTTGTTTCTCTGTTTGCAGTTTGTGCGATTGCTGTTCTTATGTTGGGATTTCACAGCGTATTATTTCCTATGTCAGGAGGAATTGACGGCACCTATGTGATGCCCGTTGATAAAGCTACCGGAAAAGCAAATGTTCTCCTTTTAGGTGTTGATAAAGATGGTATGCGTACGGATACTATCATAATTGCATCGTATGACCTTGATAACGATAAGGTGAATATGTTATCTATACCGCGTGATACGAGGATGTATATAGGGAAGTCATGGCAGAAGATAAATGCAGCGTACAGTCTTAGGAAAAATGGAGAAATGAATGGTGTGCATGGAACGATAGAAGCGGTTTCAAGACTTACCGGTATACCGATAAACTACTACGTTGTTTTTTCATGTGAGGCATTTCGCAACGCAATAGATGCGTTGGACGGTATTGAGTTTGATGTTCCGAGACGTATGTATTACACAGACCCTGCACAGGATTTGTATATTGATTTACAACCGGGACTGCAGGTTCTGGATGGAAATAAGGCGGAACAGCTTGTACGTTTCAGAAAATACCCCGGCGGAGATATAGACCGTGTAAAGATGCAACAACAGTTTGTAAAAGCGCTTGCTGAGCAAAAACTGAATTTGAGCATAATCGGGAAACTGCCGGATTTGTTTAAGGTTATTAAAAATGATATTAAAACCAATTTTACGGTGGCAGAAGTAGGTAAGTATATTCCTAATCTGAAGGAGCTTTCCTCGGAAAATATTATTATGTACCAGCTTCCCGGTAATTTTTCGGGAGATGAGTATAGGGCATCCTATTGGCTTGCCAATATTGATGAAATTAAAACATTGGTAGAAACTCAGTTTGGGTATGATGCGAGTGGAATTATGACCGGAACTAAGGGCAAGACAGATCCGGGTGGGGACAAAAAGACTGACACATCCAATACGAACAGTAAAAAGGAAAGTAATAATAAGACTGAAAGCAGTCCGAAACCTACATCTTCACCTAAGGCAACATCAACTCCGAAATCGACATCAATGCCAGAGCCTGAAAATATGAAGGAAGAAACCTCAACACCAAAACCGGTGGCAACACCTGCTACTCAAAGCGGTGTTTCTGATGCAACACCTAAACCTACAAAGAAACCGGGAAGTACCGGAAACGAAGATATAAAAACCGAATCGGAGGGTTCAAAGACGGAAGTCATACAGTTAGACTAAAACAAAAGATAAAAGGAGTTATTTGCAGTGAGAAGAGCAAGGAGCAAGAGTACGGCAAGAAATACCGGAAAACCTATGCGTACCCACCCTGTCAAGAAAGTTAAAAAGAAAAGAAGTTTTGGAGCAGTGTTGAAGTGGATTATCGGAATATTCATTACGTTGGTAGTGGGAGTATTCGTGATGCTGGGCTTTGGTTTTGTGGATGAGTCAGACCTGCTTGCGCCGATTGACTCTGAGAGCGGAAAGATAAATGCCCTTTTACTTGGTGTTGACCAGGAAGGTTTAAGGTCTGATACTATAATGGTAGCATCTTTTGATTTGGAAACTGCAGAGCTGAATCTTTTGTCAATACCTCGTGATACTAAGGTTTATGTCAAAAATCGTTCTATGACAAGGAAGATGACAGAAGTACATTCATTGCCTACCAAAAAGGGCGACGGTACAATTGTAGGCCCGATAGGAATGGCAGAAGCCGTAACACAGCTTACCGGTATTCCAATAAACTATTATGTGGAATTTTCATTCGATGCGGCAGAAAACCTACTCAATACACTCGGTAAAATCACCTATGATGTTCCGGATGTAGAGGGCGGCGGCAGAGGAATGAACTATGAAGACCCTGTGCAGGATTTGTATATTCACTTAAAGCCCGGAGTGCAAAAGCTTAACGGCGAACAGGTGCTTCAGCTTATGCGATATCGTAAAGGCGACAGCGACCATGCAAGGTCGGAACGTCAGCAGAATGTGATAAAAGCGATAATTGAGCAGAAACTCGGTCTTTCGCTTATATGGAAGCTGCCGAAAATCTTTACTCAGATAAAAACAGAACTTACAACAAATATTTCTGCTACAGATGTTGCGAAATATGCAAATTATCTCGGAAGTCTTTCTACAGAAAAGGTACATACCTATCAATTGCCTGGTTCCGACCAACGTCAGAATGGTAAATGGTATTATGTTTGTGATATGGAAGAAACAAAGGCAATGATAAATGAAGACTTTGGAATAGAAACCGATAATATGACTACAAGAATTGAAGTTTACGGTGAAGGCTCTAATACAAGGGCAAACATTATCAGACAATAATATTCGGTGATACAAAAAAGGTGTTATGTGTTTATCACATAACACCTTTTATCATTATCTCTCAATTACAAGATGCCTTGGAAGACCGTTTGTCATTATCGGAGCAAGCTCACCTTCGATAAGAGGTTTAATATACCTTGTAATTTCGTCTTTTTTGAGCAAACCGTTCTCCAAAATCCAATCGGAAGGAACAAGTCTTTCTTCGTTTGCAATTTTGTTAATGTCGGCAGTGCCCGTTTTCATCAGATACGGAGTATCGGAAACTCTTTCAAAGGTTATCATTATTCCAGTCATTCCATCTACCGCTGCCTTAACACCGGCTGCACCTGCGCTGAAAGCCTCTGATACATCACAGCCTGACGGTATGTGCGCGGCACTTCTCTGGAGCGTCGAAAGAACAATTCCGCGACTCTTTAAGCCAAGCTCACTTCCTACAAGTCCCGAAAGAGTAAGAGCTGTTCCACCGAGCATAGTATGTCCGAATATATCCACACCCTTTGTTCCGTCAAGACCGTCGCAGATATAGCTGCCATCAGCGGATTTTATACCTTCGGAAACTGCGATTATTATATTATGTCTTTCATCTGCCAATGCATTTACACGGTCTAAAAACTTGTTTGTATCAAAGCTTTTTTCCGGCAGATAAATCATATCCGGCCCCGTTGAGTCCTCGCCTTCGGAAAGAGCTGCTGCAGCGGTAAGCCAGCCTGCATTTCTTCCCATAATTTCTACTATTGTAACCGATTTAATGTCATATACCTTGGAATCACGGATTATCTCCTTGACAGAAGTTGCAATATACTTTGCGGCAGAGCCAAAGCCGGGAGTATGGTCGGTTGCGGCGAGGTCATTGTCGATAGTTTTAGGAACACCGACAAATGCAATATCGCTGCCGATTCTCTTGCCATATTCGGATAGCTTTTGGATAGTGTCCATAGAATCGTTTCCGCCTATATAGAGCACATATTTAATATTAAGCTCATTAAGACGATTAAATATTATTTCGTAGTCATTGCTGTCTGTATCAAGTGCAGGAAGCTTATAACGGCATGAGCCTAAAAATGATGATGGTGTACGTTTCAAAAGCTCAACATCAAGGTCGCTTTTGATATAGTCCGACATATCAATATATTTTCCCTTAATAAAACCATCAATGCCGTAACGCATTCCGTAAACTGTTTCAATCCCTATATCGACAGCGGCTTTGTATACACCTGCCAATGATGCGTTTATAACAGAGGTGGGACCACCTGACTGTCCTACTAATAGATTTCCCTTCATTTGTCTCTCTCTTTCTTTGGTTTATACTCTGTACAATAGGTCTGTATAGGTCGGGAACGGCCAGTAGTCTCTGGCAACAATCGTTTCCATACTATCTGCAGCTGCTCTTACAGCATCCATTGCAGGCAGAACCTTGTCTTTATAATAATTTGCAGTTTCAAGCTCTATTGCCTGCGGTACAAATGCCATAACAGCATCCAGTGCATCAATTGCAGCAAGAAGCTTTTCTGTGCCGTCTGAAAGCTTTGTAGCAAGTGCCATTGTAGCGGGTGCTTTTATACCGATGCTGTCCTTCATTGCAACTGAAGCTACTACGCTGTCTGTATATGAAAGACATGCCGGAAGTATCTCCTGCTTTGCCATTTCAAGAGTGGTGAGAGCCTCGATGTTAATTGTCTTGATATAGCTTTCGAGAAGTATTTCGTATCTTGACTCGACTTCAATTTCGGTAAATACACCATGTCTTGTGAACAGCTTTTTAACCTTGTCTGTAATAAATACCGGCAGAGCATCGACCGTTGTCGGAAGTATTGGCAGACCTCTCTTTTTCGCTTCCTCGTGCCATTCATCAGAATAAGAATTGCCGTTAAATATTATTCTGCCGTGGTTAGTAATTGTTTCTCTTATGAGCTGGTCAATCTTAGCCATTGGGTCTGCGGCAGTTTCCAATGCATCTGCAAAGTCTGCAAGAGCATCTGCTACGATTGTATTAAGTACGATGTTTATATCTGCTACCGACTGTGATGAGCCGGGCATTCTGAACTCAAACTTGTTACCGGTAAAGGCAAATGGTGATGTTCTGTTTCTGTCTGAAGTATCACGTTTAATAGACGGAAGCGACAGTACACCTGTTTCGATAACACCCTTTACGCTGTCATAGGAATCTGTTCCATTCTTGATTGAATCAAGAACGGCGGTGAGGTCATCGCCGAGGAACATAGAAACAATCGCAGGCGGTGCTTCGTTAGCACCGAGACGATGGTCGTTGCCTGCTGTGGCAATAGTCATACGGAGTAAATCACCGTATGTGTCAACTGCCTTAATGACAGCAGAAAGGAACAAGAGGAAACGTCTGTTGTGTAAGGGGTCTTTACCCGGCTTTAACAGATTTTCGCCCAGGTTTGTGCCCAAAGACCAGTTGTTGTGCTTTCCTGAACCGTTAATGCCGTCATATGGCTTTTCGTGAAGCAGGCATACAAGCCCCTGGCGCTGAGCAATGCGCTTCATCATTTCCATTGTGAGCTGGTTGTGGTCGGTTGCAATATTAGTTGTATCATAAACTGGTGCAAGCTCGTGCTGTGCTGGTGCAACTTCGTTATGCTTTGTCTTTGCCAGTACACCTAATTTCCAAAGCTCCTTGTCGAGCTCTTTCATATATGCGGAGACTCTTTCCTTAATTACACCGTAGTAATGGTCATCAAGCTCCTGACCCTTTGCCGGCTTGCAGCCGAAAAGTGTTCTGCCTGTGAGCATAAGGTCTTTTCTCTGTTCATAAAGCTCCTTGTCAACAAGAAAATATTCCTGCTCGGCACCGACGTAGGATTCAATTCTTGTTGCATCTGAGCCGAAATGCTTTAATATTCTAAGTGATTCTTTTGAAAGAACCTCTACTGAACGCATAAGAGGAGTCTTTTTGTCAAGAACTTCGCCGCTGAAGGAGCAAAAAGCTGTCGGAACGCAAAGAGTTCCGTCTTTGATAAATGCAAATGAAGTCGGGTCCCATGCGGTGTAGCCTCTTGCCTCGAATGTTGCACGGATACCGCCTGAGGGGAAGCTTGAAGCATCAGCCTCGCCTTTTACAAGGTTTTTTCCGGAAAATTCCATTATAACCTTTCCATCCTCAGCAGGAGAAATAAAAGCATCATGCTTTTCAGCAGTAACGCCTGTCATAGGCTGGAACCAATGGGTGTAGTGTGTTGCGCCCTTCTCAATTGCCCAGTCCTTCATTGCGTTGGCAACAACCTCCGCAACTGATAAGTCGAGAGGAGTACCATCCTTTATCGTCTTTTCGAGAGATTTGACAGTGGCTTTTGGAAGCCTCTCTCTCATAGTAGATAAATTGAATACATTTTCGCCGAAAATTTTTGATACAGACATCGTATAAGCTCCTTCTTTCAAATTACGATTATAAACCGGTAAAAAGACGTTCAAGCCTTGATATAATTGCGGTTAAGCGTCTATTATTCCTATCATAATATATGAAATAATTATATCGTTAAGCCCATAAATTGTCAATAGAATTTACATAAATATCATAGAGAAGAAATTATTTATTGAAAAGAGGAGGAATTGGTGTTATAATGAATTAGACAAAGTCTGGCTAAGAGATATAATTTATAGCAACTTGGGTGGCTTTAAGTTTATCAAAGAATAAAGTATTATGAACATAGTTGAAGCATAAATAACTATATGCACTGAGGATGAAAGGAGGGAAATGCTGTGAGAAAAACATATGTAACTTCAATGCCAAACCGTATTGGTGCATTTTTGAGGGCGAGCAAGTGCTTTTCGGCATTGGGGATTAATATTACCCGTGTAAGTTACAATAAGGCGGTTGATTCGCATACATTATTTATTGATGCAGAGGGAACCGAGGAACAACTGAAAAGAGCAGATGAAGAGCTTGAGAAGATTGGTTATCTTCAGAATACCGATACAAAAACAAGCATTGTTTTACTTGAATTTTGCCTGAAGGATGTACCTGGAAGTGTTACGGATGTTTTGACACTTATTGATGAATTCAATTTTAATATATCATATATAAGTTCACAAGAAAACGGGACTGACTATCAGTATTTTAAGATGGGATTATATGTTGATGATTATGACAAAATATCCAATTTTTTAACTGAAGCAGAAAAACTGTGTAAAGTTCGTGTGATTGATTATAACAGCTCGGAAAAAGTATATGACAACAGCATATTTTATAATGCCTATGTTATGGGACTGTCTCAGATGATGGGGTTATCTGAAACAATACGCCAAGAACTTTTAGTTCACGTTAATCTTGCAATGCAGACATTGGATGAGCAAGGCTTATCTCCGTATCGGACATTTGACAGTATCAGCAAATTTGCCGAACTACTTGCCGCTTCGAAAGGTAAGAGTTTTTCTCCTCGTATAAGCACGCATAAAATTACTGAAAGCACAGAAATTATTTTGATAGAACCGCCTTGCGGAAGTAATACTATCATTATAAAAAGTAACGACTGTATCCTGTTTGTAGATAGCGGATACGCGTGTTATGCAGAGGAAATGCAAGATATTTTCAAACAAATTATCCCTAATTATAACGAAATCAAAAAGACTATACTTATAACACATGCTGACGTTGACCATTGCGGTCTCCTGCCTTTGTTTGACGAGATTATTGCAAGTCATAAAACTGCACTTTGCTTGACGAATGAATTTAGTGGCGAAAATGGTTATCGAGAGAGGAATCCACTACATAAGCCCTATATCAATATTTGTAAATTACTTACTTCATATCAATGCACGAATCCAGATAAAATCGCGGTTTTGTGGGAAGATATGGAAAAAATAACGGAACCTCTTACTCAAATTGGATTTTTTGATTTTGAAGAACTGCATTTTGAGGTTTATGAGGGCAAGGGCGGACATCTTCCGGGCGAGATTGTGTTGATTGACTATAATAACCATATTGCTATTACAGGGGATATTTATATAAATATACATGGACTTACTGCCCAACAAGCAGAATATAATCAATATGCTCCCATACTTATGACATCTGTTGATACTGACCCTACGTTATGTATGGAAGAACGTAAGGCAATTATGCAAAGACTTGGTGTGGGTAAATGGCAAATATTCGGGGCACATGGATTTAAGAAAGACTATTCGGTTAATGCATAATTTAACATGAGAATATTATGTCGAATGTTGACGAAATCAAAAAAAGCCTCCATTGCCTGAAGGGAGGGAGATCATCGAAGGTGGTGGAGGGATACGAAAAAGGGATTTGGTTAATAGAAAAAAGAATCCCCCGGTCTGCTTCGCAGACAGCCCCCCCTTTAGGCGAGGGAGATTTGAAAGGTTTACATCTAAACCTTATGCATCGCAATCATATGAAATACAACAAAGTTAAAATCATAAATAGGAGGAAAGAAAAATGAAGCTTAATAACGGTATTATATCAATCGAGATTGCAAAGCATGGAGCAGAGCTTAAATCTGCCATAAAAAACGGGTATGAATATATGTGGTGTGCTGATGAAAAATACTGGGCGAGAACATCTCCGGTGCTTTTCCCCTTTGTTGGCAAGCTAAAAGACCAGACATATATCATAGATGGTGAAAAATATACAATGGGTCGGCATGGATTTGCAAGGGATTGCGATTTTGAGCTTATGGATAGCACTGAAAATTCTGCTACTTATGTCCTGAAGTCGAACGCAGAAACTCTCTTAAAATACCCATTTGAATTTACACTTACAATAAAGTATACAATTGTTGGTTCGAGCATAAAGGTAAACTGGCAGGTTAAAAACGACAGTAACAGGGTTATGAGCTTTGCCATAGGTGCGCACCCTGCATTTAATTTGAAGGAAGGGGACAACTACTTCAGATTTGACACAACAAATGATATAATTTATAACCTGGCTGATGAAAGCGGATTATATGCAAAAGACAATAAGTTTACGCTCAAAAATGACGGGTATGTTAAAATCGAAAACAGTATGTTTGATAACGATGCGCTTATAATAGAAAATGCACAGGCGAAAGAGGTTTCTCTTTGCGATAGCGAAAAAAGACCATACGTTACCGTTAAATTCACAGCACCGTTGTTTGGACTGTGGTCGCCAACTAAAAAGAATGCACCGTTTGTTTGCGTTGAACCGTGGTACGGCAGATGCGATGCAAAGGATTTTTGCGGTGAACTCAGCGAAAGAGAATATGAAAATAATATCGGTGCAGGGGAAATATTTGAAGCGGAATATGAAATAGAACTTTTGTAATAAAACTAAATAAAAGATTAAAAATCCTAATTATTGTGAACTGCACCAGTTTGTGCAGACAGCACAAAAAAGAGTGCCTATGGCATAAATATTAAATTTAAGCAACATACTGACTCCGCTTTTCGAGCGGAGTCAGCTTTGTTTTAAGTTTTATTCTTTCATTATTGTAAAAATAGATATATTCATTTATGAGCAAACGAGCATCTTCATATGACAAAGGAACATCTGCCGACAGAGTCATGCGAGATATCGACAATTACTTCAAGGGTGGTACACAGAGTGAACTTATGCGATTCCATGCTGCCGAAGGCGATGAGGTGTTGTATGGTGAGAAATATTCCTATGACTTTATTGAAAGTACAACAAAAAGCTTGGAGATTATGCACATGTTCAAAGGCAAGTGCTTAATGCTCTTGTTGCAGAAAACTTTTTTACCGATGCAGAAAATAGAAAACGAGAAGACATCAACGAGGATTCCGGTATGGTCATAGAAACTAACAAGAGTGGAATTGACGAAACCTTTAATCTGAGAAATTATGCTCGTATAGGTAAGGATAAAAAAAATCACCACAGAAAACAAATTCTGGGTGCATCGGGTTTGGGAAAAGAAAATGCGACCTCGGATAATGGGTCGCATTTTTTGTTTGAGACGTTATTGATACTTTGGAAAATCTGACTACACTTTTGACTAAACCATTTCGTTATCTTTATGGATTTTTTAGGAGTAAAAGGGAAAATTAAAACAAAGAAAAATCGCATAAACACTTAGGATTGCAAGCATTTATGCGATTCTTGAAATGGTGACCCGTAAGGGAATCGAACCCTTGTCGCCGCCGTGAGAGGGCGGAGTCTTAACCGCTTGACCAACGGGCCATACCGACTTAACTATAATAGCACAGGTATCGGTATTTGTCAAGCATTTTTTTTGGAAAAATTACAATAATTCTTTATTGTCCTTTGTAAGCAAAGCTTTTCTATGAGCAGCAAAGAATGTAATTTTACCATCCGGTTGGTACTTATTTATGGCATCTACCAATGTTTCAGGTTTTAATGTTGCCATATTTCCTGCTGCAAGAATTGCTCTGATGCCGATATTTCCGCTTTCGGGTTCAATTCTTTCAAGACTATGTATCAGCGGTTTTATATCGGTTTCCTTTTCGCCGCTTTTTGTTTTCTTCAAAACGGAAATTTCGGTATTTGACATAAGAGAATCAACATCAATCGAGTTGGGGTTATCACATTCGATGTCAAGGATATATTCTGCTCTTTCAATCAGGTTAAAATCGTATTCCTTACCCTCAGTTTTCTTTACGGTTTTTACATCAAAGCCAGAGGGAAGAACGCCGTTTAGTATAGACATAAGCTCATTTTCGTTAAGTGTTGTTTCAAAGCCCACGTTCATATATTCGCCGTCCGCAGTAACGCCGACTGAAAGTGGAACTGCAACAGTCATAATAGGGTGAGGATTAAAGCCCTGTGAGAACATAAAATCGAGTCCTGAACGTCTTACTGCACGATGGAACATTCTAACAAAATCGAGGTGCGAAATATACTTTACCCTGTCGCCCCTTGAATATTTAATCACAAATTTACTCATAACAACCCCCCGTCTTAAAGGATGCTACACCACAGCCTGCACATTTTTCGCGGCAGTTAGGTGTTGTTTCGGCTCTTTGTGCCTTTTCACTTTCTTTTAAGAAAAAGCTCTTTGTGATGCCGACGCTGATATGGTCCCAGGGGAGAACCTCGTCATACTCACGTTTCCTTAAGTACCAGTCAGGGTCAACGCCGCAGTTGGCAAAAGCCTGCATCCATTTATCGAATGCGAAATGCTCGTCCCATCCGTCAAAACGGCAACCAAGGCGTACAGCTTCTAATATAACCTTGCACAAACGTCTGTCGCCACGAGCAAAAATACCCTCTAAATAGCTGGTCTTATTATCGTGCCAGTTATAGCGTATGCGCTTTGATTTGATTGTACGTTTTAAGATATCCTGCTTTTCAACAATCTCCTCACGAGTGTTCTGCTTCTCCCACTGAAATGCCGTAAATGGTTTTGGAATAAAGCTTGAGGTGCTGACTGTTATATTTATGTTCTTTGCTCTTTCCTCTTTCGGAATAGCAAAGTACTCGCCCAGAACCTTTTCTGATAATTCTGCAATTCCTTCTACATCGGTATCGGTTTCGGTTGGAAGTCCTATCATAAAATACAGCTTGACGTTAGTCCAACCGCCGCTAAATAGTAACTTTACCGATTTGAGAATATTATCTTCGTTTATATTCTTGTTTATAACATCACGAAGCCTTTGAGTTCCTGCCTCAGGCGCAAAGGTAATACCTGTTTTTCTGACCTTTTGTACCTTATTCATAAGCTCGAGGGAGAAATTGTCTATTCTCAGAGATGGCAGAGAAAGACCGATTTTCTTCTCCTCTGTTATTCTTAGAAGATTATCGGTAAGGCATTTAAGCTCACGGTAATCGCTTGTGCTTAGCGATGATAATGAAATCTCGTCATAACCGCTTGAAGAAAGCAGACTCTCTGCAAGCTTTGTAAGAGTTTCGCTGCGTCTTTCACGTACAGGGCGGTAAACATAACCTGCCTGACAGAAACGGCAACCGCGTATACAACCACGAAAAACCTCAAGCATAACTCTATCGTGGACAACCTCGCCAAAAGGCACAATTATTTTGTCTGGTGCAGGTGTTTTATCAAAATCCGCCATAATACGTTTGGTAACAACGGGCTTTGCGGTAGGGTTATTGGGAGTGATGCTCTTTATTGTACCATCATCTTTATATAAAACATCATAAAAGGACGGAACATATACTCCGTCTAATTGAGCAAGCTTTTCGAGGAAAGATTTTTTATCCTTTTTACCGCTTTTTTTCCACTCAATATAAATGTCGGTTGTTTCGTGAATAAGCTCCTCACCCTCACCGAGCATAAAGAAATCAAAAACCTCGGCAACCGGCTCGGCATTATATGCGCAAGGGCCACCGCCGCAAATGATAGGATAGCTCTCATCTCTGTCTTTTGCAAGAACAGGAATTCCTGCAAGGTCGAGCATATTTACAACGTTGGAATAACAAAGCTCGTACTGAAGTGTGATACCAAGTATATCAAAATCAATAACCTCGTCGCCGGACTCAAGCGCAAACAGCTTTTCACCGTTTTCTCGCATAAGGGCTTCCATATCACTCCACGGTGCAAATACACGCTCGCACCATGTATCAGAACGTTCATTGAGTGTATGATATAGAATTTTTATGCCCAGATGGGACATTCCTATCTCGTATGTATCAGGAAAAACAAAGCCGTAACGCACATCAACATCGGCAGGATTTTTCATAACTGAATTTATCTCACCACCAGTATAACGTGTTGGCTTTTGTACCTTTGTAAGTATTTTGTCGCGTTCGTTAAATGCCATTTTTGTTTTTAACCTTTCCTGTTATATAGGTAAAATAATGTAGGGGTTGATGCAGGCATCAGCCCCTACGGAATTATTCCTCGTCTTCTGGTGTATCGTCCTTCTTCTTTTTGTTTTTCAAAGAAGAAACTGCACCGTTTACCTTATCTACCATTTCGGGCATAAGGTCAATAATCTTATCAACGGGTGATGAAGAATTGGTGATGGGGAGAAGTCTTACATTTCCGTTGCCTACAACCAGAAATGCTACCGGCTTAACATTTGCACCGCCGCCTGCACCACCGCCGAACAAAGGCTGTGTTGTACCGTCAATAACATTCGGCTTTTTGCCGGAAACCTCGCTTCCGCCGGCTGCAAAACCGAACGATACCGTTGAAATAGGTATAATTACAGTATTATCGGGTGTTGTAACAGCATTTCCAACAATGGTATTTACATCTACCATTGCCTTGATATTACTCATAGCTGTGTCCATTAGACCCTGAATTGGATGATCTGCCATTTTAATCACGTTCCTTTCCGTTTTTTTATCTTTAAGTATAGCTTCAAAAGCTTTACTGCAATAACAATAATATGCACATTTCTTATCTTTACTATGCACTCGCCGTTTGTTTCGAAGACTGCGGCATTAAAATCGGGATTGATTGTAATTTCTGATTTTTTTGTCTTTGATGAATTGGCGATAGCACCAAAAAGCCCGTAGACAATACCGCTTATTACTCCGTATAAAATCCCTGTACTTGCCGCATCACCTGTTCCGTAGTGCAGATAAAAGCTAAGGTTTTCAAAACAAAAGGCGTTGTGCACTATATAGCTTATTATACCCCGTGCATCGTCTGATATGAGGTTGTAAAGGTCTATTCCGCCCGTTATTTTCTCTTTTAGCGTTTTTTTCTGCTTTGGGGGTGATGTTGTTTTCTTTTTTACCTGTTTTTTTGGCTTTTTCTCCGACGGATGAATTTTGAAACGGAAAAATGCAAGCATAAATGCAATTTCGAGTCCGGCACCGTTCGGGTTTTTATAAAAGCTTATAATGGCGCGTATAGGTATAAGGAAAACTATACCGACGGCTATAATTATTATTGCCGCTATAATCAATAAGGCAATAAGCACCCGATGCCACCTCCGTTTTTATTCTTCAGTATTTTCGTCAACTTCTGCTATATCAATCGTTTCCTCGGTATCTGCGGATTCGATTTCGTACTGCTCATACTCGGTGCTGATTTTTGAAAAATCAATTGCCGGAAGTTCCTGCGGTGTTTTTAGTCCGAAGCATCTTAAGAAATTTTGTGTTGTTCGGAAGAGTATCGGTCTTCCTGGAGCATCAAGTCTTCCACATTCCTCGACTAAGCCACGCTCAACAAGTCGGTTTACCGCACCGTCAGAGTTTACACCTCTTATAAATTCAACCTGACCTTTGGTTACCGGCTGCTTATATGCTATAATCGCTAGAGCTTCCATAGCGGCATTTGATAATGCCTGTCTGCGCTGTTCACCTAAAACGTCCTGTATGTACGCATAATACTCAGGTCTTGAGCAAAGCTGATATCCTTCGTCAATTTCTATTATTTTAAGTCCTCGCATATTGGAATCATAGCTTTCCTGAAGCTTTTTTGCTGCTTTGTCAATTTCTTCGATAGTAGACTCAAGCACTGCCGCAAGCTTTGAGCTTTTGACCGGCTCGCCTGCTGCAAAGAGTATTCCCTCTATGGCATATTCTATATTTACATTTTCCACAATTAGTCTGCTTTCTCCCTTCAAAGCGAATTTAACACTCGGTCAGCACAAAATCTTTTCTGTCGTTGTCATATTCTGCTTTTATTTTATTAAGCTTAATCATTTCGAGTATTGCTAAGAATGTTGCTATCATTTCCGGCTTTGAGTCGTCAGGCTTAAAGACCGACTTAAAGTTAAGCTTCGGAGTCTTTGCTAAGTATTTGCATACCTTTTCAACCATATCCTCAACCGATACCTTTTCTCTGCCGACTATGCCTGAAAAAGCACGTTTTTCAGGCTTCTTCCTGCGTTCCTTACGAGCTATAATAGCCGCAAATGCATCAAGTAACTCGTCCACCTCGTGATGTCTGTCATATTCGGGTAGGGGGAACTCAATCTTTTCCTCCGGCTTAAAAAACATATACCTTGATGAAAATTCGTTCTTACGAAGACTTGCCGATGCTTCCTTAAAGAGCTTGTACTCCTCTAAGCGACGTGCAAGTTCTTCGCGCGGGTCTTCCTCTTCTTCATCTGTTTCAGGCTTTGGCAGAAGCATTTTTGACTTGATGTACAAAAGCTGTGCCGCCAATACCAAGAATTCACTTGTATCCTCAAGGGCAGAGTCTTCGATGCCCTCTATTGCCTCTAAATACTGCTCTGTTATCTCGACAATGGGTATATCCCATATGCTTACCTTATTCTTTGTTATAAGGTGCAACAAAAGGTCAAGAGGTCCGTTAAAGCTTTCAAGCTTATACTGCATTTTTTCCATAATTTGTTATTCCTATACCTTTATATAAAAATACCTAATATGCTCCATACTGCATTAAAAAGCATATTCATAAAGAAATTAACTCCGGTACCTATTATGCTGTTAAATGCACCCGAAAGGGACAAGAGCATAATAACAAGGATTACATACTGCTCATAGCGGAGTATGTTGTAGTATATGCGATTTGGTATAAATAGTCCTGCTACCTTAAAGCCGTCCAGAGGCGGCAGGGGAATCAGGTTAAACACCATAAAGCAAAGGTTTCTGAATGCAAATACAAAAACAATGTTTTCAAGAGAACGGATAACCGTACCCGGCACATTTGCCAGAAGACATAAAAGGATAATAATATAACCCACTAGTATGCCGATAAAGGCAAGAAAGAAGTTAGCTAAAGGTCCTGCTGCTGCAACGAGTGCCATACCCTTTGTTCTGTTTTTGTAGTAGTTGGGGTTAATTCTAACGGGTTTTGCCCAACCGAAACCGGTAATTATCATTAGAATTGTACCAATAAGGTCCAAGTGCGCCATAGGGTTCATTGTAAGCCGTCCTTCATAACGTGGAGTCGGATCACCTAATTTGGTTGAAACCCAGCCGTGAGCAAACTCGTGTACAGTAAGTGCTAATAGAGTTGTTGGTAAACCAATCAATATTGACTGCAAATTAAACATCTACGTTTTCATTCCTTAAATAATATTATTCTATCTTATATTATACAATTATTTTTCGCCATTGTAAAGCAAAAAAAACAAATATTTCTTTTGCTATTGAAAAAGATTTTTTTGTGTGATATAATAAGTTTGCAAAGCAAACTCAATGAATTGCCTGACGGCATGAATTGAAACCTGCAGTTTCATGAATTGAGTCTGCGACTCATGAATTGCACCTTGAGGTGCATTAAAGGCAATTCAATTTATGTTGCGATAGCAACAATTCATGGATAAAATCCAATTCATGACAACGGAGTTGTCAATTCATTAAAATGGAGAATAAGCATGAAGGAAAATAAGCTTGTAGAATTGTCAAAGCAATTTGCGGTAGATGTAGTTAATTTGTGTGCAGAGATTAAAGAAAAAAGAAAAGGAAATGTATTGCTCAACCAACTTTTAAGAAGTGGCACAAGTATAGGAGCTAATATACACGAAGCAAATTATGCTGCAAGTAAACCTGATTTTATAAATAAGTTTCAAATTGCACTCAAAGAGTGTTATGAAAGTGATTATTGGTTAGGATTATTCAAGGACACAAAAATGATTACTGAGCAAGAATATAAAGAAATGTATGATAAATGCAGTAAAATTCGTAAACTCTTAATATCTTCGGTAAATACCGCAAAAGAAAATACAAAAGGAGATTAAAAAGGATTGATTTCAAGAACACAACATTTTTCAAGTTAAAAAAGGTGGAGAACGAAAAGGCAGAGCAGTTAGTTGGACCATTACTGATTTCAGATGAAAGTATTATTTCTACATATAAAGGATTACGCAATCAGATTGTTTTTACAAATAAAAGAATAATATCCATGAATGCACAGGGAATAACAGGGACAAAACAAGATTATACGTCGATACCATATTCTAAAATTCAGGTTTATTCTGTTGAAACAGTAGGTTTGGGTGAAAAATTATGGTATGGGAATATGTCGGATTGTGAATTAGAACTATATTTTTCTGGTGTAGGAAAAGTTAAATTTGAATTCAGAGGAGAATCTAACATAAAAGAGATTTGTAAAATGATTTCTGAGTATGTGCTAAGATAAACCGATTGGCATCTAAATCGTTCGCTGATTCTATAATAATGCGAAGGGATAAAAGTTACAAAAAGAAAAAACTATGAATAATACAATCTAAAATATATAGGTGAGTCTGACTTGAATTCGGGAAAAGACAGGAATTGGCAACACTATGGAGGAATGGTATGGACATAGAAAAAGCTATACAGGAAATGACGTTTGAAGAAAACTGTACGCATTTTCCGAATCTGTGTAATTTGGGTTAATCGTGGAATGTTGAAAACGGAAGATATTCTATTCAAAAGATAGATGACTCAATGATAGGCTAAAAATATTTATATAACAGGAGGCTATTATGATTTTTCTTTCGAACGGACGTAAAAGATATTTGTTTCTTATGGGCATGAGCGTAGTTTTCGGCATCATTTATGTTTTGACATCACATATGGACTATATAATGAATATGATAGAGTACAGAGCTTTTACACTTACGAATTTTGTGTATGCTGTATTCAGGTTTGAGTGTTTGCTTTTGCCTGTTATATTCTTTGTGAGACGTAATGCGTTTTTTCCTAAAATATTGTTGGAAAAGGTGTTTCTGGTGGCGTTTTCGATATCTGCTCTTTCAGGTGTGATGTGGGCGTTTGAGTATCTTAATTATTATACGTTCAGGGATTTGCTTGATACAGAAAAAATGTTTCTTTATCAGGCAATTACATCTAACTACATAGCTGCAAACCGTTTGATGTGGGGCACAACCAGTCTTGCAGGAGTATTGCTGTCGCTGGCTATAAGTCTTATGTATTTTGTTGCTGCTATTATGATGCACAGGAAAAGAAAGACAGTGGCAATTATCTTTTCGGTGATATTTCTGATAAGATTTATATCACCAATGATATGTATTGCAGTAAACGGTGAACTGGAAATTTATGCTGAATGGTTTACCAATAACACAATGTGGCTGTTATCGGCTTTATTCATGACGATAGGACTATGGTCTGCCGCACAAACAGACAGCTTGTGGATGGAAAGTATCTGGGGAGAAGAGCTGCAATTAGATTTTGAAGATGATGAATATTAAAGGGGGACATTTTTGATGGAACACCATCACTATCACGGTGATACGGAAAAAAAGAAAAGGGAGAAAAAAATCAAGTATTGTTCTATGACATTTCTGATATTGGCAATTATAATGCTTATCCCGTATCTTGCAATGGAATTTTTTCCGTTTATTACGTCTATACAAGCACACAAAAAAATCAACTTGTCCACAATGTGTTATACATTTTTGAGAATAACACTTGTGTTGATGCCGATAGTAATAGCAGCACCATCTAAGATGTATATGCAATTTATAGAAAAGATTAAATTGATTGGAAAGCTGCTTTCGCTTACATCATTTTTCTTCTTCTGTGGACTGGTTGCTGATATTATGTCGTATAATATCTTCGGTGGTTATATCGACGTGGGTGAAGACCCGATTATGATAAAGATGCTTTATGGACAAGTTGGTATAACAGGGATTGTACTATGTTTCATAGAGGGAGTCTTATATTTACTGTTGTCGAAAATAATAAAGCAGCATAAAAAGGATGTAGTAATTCTTTTTGCGGTTACATATGCGGTAAATCTTATAGCACCGTTTGTATGTCTGATTATAAACGATGTTCCGTTTTTTACAAAGGACTGGTATACGTGGTTCAATAAGAACATATTTATATGGATTACTAATCTTCTTACTGTAATAGGACTTGCAATAGCAACTAAATCGCGCCGTGTATGGAGCGAAATTGTGTGGAGATAACAATAAATCCCGTCATTGAGGATATTGGCGGGATTTTAATTTTGAAGGCGTAAAAGGAGAGCGTGGTATGGCAATAGAAAGAGTAAGAGCCTATTTTGCTGAGAGGGGAATTGCAGACAGAATACAGGAATTTGATTCGTCAAGTGCAACGGTTGAGCTTGCAGCAGCAGCGCTCGGATGCGAGGGTTGCCGTATTGCAAAAACATTATCCTTTCATGTGGAAGATAAAGTGGTGTTGGTAGTTGCGGCAGGAGATGCCAGAATTGATAATCCGAAGTATAAAGCACAGTTTGGTACGAAAGCTAAAATGCTGGCTTTTGAGGAGGCAGAAGAGCTTATCGGACATGCTGTTGGCGGTGTTTGCCCGTTTGCGGTAAATGACGGCGTGGTGGTTTACCTTGATGAATCGCTCAAACGCTTTGAAACGGTCTTTCCTGCGTGTGGAAGCTCAAACAGTGCAATAGAGCTCACAATAGCAGAATTGGAAGACCTTTCCGGCTCGGTTGCGTGGATTGATGTCTGTAAATTATGAGAAACAAAAACAGCACTTGAAATTTAGACGTATATATGATAAAATAATTGGAGCGATGTTTGGGGAGTGATATAATGGCATATAGAATACTTTCAAAAGAAACCTTTAATCCACAGGTTTTCAAAATGGAAATAGAAGCACCGCTTGTTGCGAAAAAGGCAGAACCGGGGCAATTTATAATATTGAGAATAGATGAATATGGCGAAAGAGTGCCATTTACGGTGTCCGATTTTGACAGAGAAAAGGGCAGCATTACCATAATAGTTCAGATTGTGGGTAAAACGACAAGGGACTTATCACAGCTTGAAGAAGGAGATGAACTCCTTGATTTTGCAGGACCGCTTGGAATGCCGACCGAGCTTGAAGGGTTTAATAAGGTTGCAGTTATAGGCGGTGGACTGGGTACTGCTATTGCTTATCCTCAGGCTAAAAAGCTACATGCAATAGGAAGCAAGGTGCATACTATTGCAGGCTTTCGTGATAAGAGCTTTATAATCCTTGAGGATGAACTCGATAAGGTTTCGGATAAGCTTGTAATTACGACCGATGACGGCTCTAACGGAACTAAGGGGTTTGTTACAGACAGACTAAAGGAGCTCATAGAGTCTGGCGAAAAATATGATGCAGTTATTGCAATAGGACCGCTTGTTATGATGCGTGCTGTGTGCAGACTTACCGAAGAGTACGGAATAAAGACAATTGTAAGTATGAATCCTGTTATGATAGACGGAACGGGAATGTGCGGTGGTTGCCGTGTTATAGTTGGGGGAGAGACCAAGTTTGCTTGCGTTGACGGTCCTGATTTTGACGGACACCTTATTGATTGGGATTCGGCATTGAACAGACAGCAAATGTTCAAATCACACGAAAAACGTGCCTGTGATGAGGGACATTGCCGTATAGGCAGAATTTCAAAACCAGACTGATATGGAGAGTGAGAGAATAATGCCTAATATGTCTTTGAATAAAAATCCGATGCCGGAGCAATGTCCTAACGAGAGAAATAAAAACTTTCTTGAGGTTGCGAAGGGTTATACGGAGGAAATGGCGATAGATGAGGCGAAAAGATGCCTCAACTGTAAGAATAAGCCGTGTGTGCAGGGATGCCCTGTAAGTGTCAAAATTCCAGAATTCATTGCATTTGTTGCAGAGGGTGAGTTTGAGAAGGCTTATCAGAAGATAAAGGAAACCAATTCACTTCCTGCTGTTTGCGGCAGAGTTTGCCCGCAGGAAAGACAGTGCGAGTCAAAATGTGTTCGTGGTATAAAGGGTGAGAGTGTAGCGCTTGGCAGACTTGAACGTTTTTGTGCTGACTGGCATATGAAAAATGTTGTTGATGAAATTGCTGTTCCTGAGAAAAACGGTAAGAAAGTAGCTGTTATAGGCTCAGGTCCGGCAGGCTTAACTGCGGCAGGCGATTTGGCGAAAAAGGGCTATGAAGTAACAGTATATGAAGCTTTTCACGTGGCTGGCGGTGTGCTTATGTATGGCATACCAGAGTTCAGATTACCTAAAGAGATAGTGCAGAGAGAGATTGATGGACTTAAAAAGCTTGGTGTAAATATTGAAACGAATGTAATTGTCGGCAAGACGATTATGATAGATGAGCTTGTTGATGAAATGGGCTTTGATGCGGTGTTTATCGGTACCGGTGCAGGTTTGCCGTCATTTATGGGGATAGAGGGCGAGAGCCTTAACGGCGTTTATTCCGCAAATGAGTTTCTGACAAGAATAAACCTTATGAAAGGCTATAAATTCCCTGAATATGATACACCCGTTTATGTAGGCAAGAATGTTGCAGTATTCGGCGGAGGAAATGTTGCTATGGATGCGGCTCGCTCAGCAAAGCGTCTTGGCGCAGAGAATGTATATATCATCTATCGCCGTGGCAGAGAGGAGCTGCCTGCACGAAAAGAGGAGGTTATGCATGCTGAGGAAGAGGGCATAATCTTCAAATTGCTTGCTAATCCTGTAAAGCTTATCGGAGAAGACGGATGGCTTAAGGCTGTTGAAGTGGTAGATATGGAGCTTGGTGAGCCTGACAGCTCAGGCAGACGCAGACCTGTTAAAATTGAGGGCTCAGAGCATACGGTGGAAATTGATACGGCTATTGTTGCAATAGGACAGACACCTAATCCGCTGATTAAAAAGACAACAAAAGGTCTTGAAACAAATGCAAAGGGTTGTATAATTGCTGATGAAAAGGGCAAAACCTCAAGAGATGCTATTTATGCAGGCGGTGATGCAGTAACCGGAGCGGCAACTGTCATTCTTGCAATGGGAGCCGGAAAAGCATCAGCGCAGGCAATAGACGAGCTGTTGGGATAACAATGTAACAAAGACCGGATGGTCTAAAAAATAAACGGGGGGTAAAACCAATGTCAATCATTAAGGAATTTAAAGAATTCATTACGAGAGGAAACGTAATTGACCTGGCAGTCGGTGTTATTATGGGTTCTGCTTTTGCTAACATTGTTACAGCGCTTACCCAGAATCTAATAATGCCGCTTCTGACAATCATTACGGGCAAGGTGTCGGTAGCAGACCTTAAGGGAGTAATAGGTGTAACGGAAATTCCCTACGGCTTGTTCCTGCAGGCCGTTATAGATTTCCTTCTTACTGCAATAGCAATCTTTGCTATGATTAAGGTAATAAACACCGCATCTAAGAAGATGGAAGCTCTCAGAAAGAAAAAGGAAGAGGAACCTGAAGTAGAAGCTGAACCTGAGATTTCAGAGGAGACAAAGCTTCTTACAGAAATCCGCGACCTTCTCAAAAACAAATAATATTCCGCATTTTATAGGCATATACTTTGGTATATGCCTTTTTTGTTGGCGGAATGGAGGAAAATGATATGGCAATAGAACGTATCACGAGAGTGGAGGAATTAAAGGAAGGTCAAAATCTCAATCTGATAAACAGAGAGAGTCTTAGCGTGTCCGGTGTTAATGATGTGCTGAGCTTTTCAGATACACAGATTGAAATGGATACTAATATGGGAATGCTTACGGTCAAAGGAGAACGACTAAAAATAGTCAGCATATCCACAGAAACAAAAAATGCAGAGGTGGCAGGCATGGTATCTGTTCTTGAATACAGGAAAAAGCATGAGAAAAAGAGTATTCTTTCGGGTATATTCAAATAATGTATGTACCAATAGGATTTGAGACGGCAGGGTTTTTATATATGTGTATAGCAGGGGCTTTGTCAGGGATGTATTATCATCTGGTCAGGACAATTTTTATGTATATTAAATTGGAAAGTACAAAGTCGGTCTTGACAGGACTATTTGTTTCAGCGGGCTACTGTTTTATTATTGTTTTTACTGCACAGTATTATAATCATACTAATTTGCGTTATTATATGCCGATAGCCTTTCTGATAGGGAATATTCTTTACTTTTTTACGGTAGGAAGAGTAATAGTAACGGTTTTTGAGAAAATATGGGCACTTTTTTTGAAAATTTCTCTTTTTATTTTCAAAATACTATTGACACCGATAAGATTTTTGCATAAAATTATAATGATGTCAATTAATTTGGCAGGAAGATTGTTACATATACTACAAAAAAGACTCTTCGTCTTGGTTGGGAGATTTGTAAATGAGCAAAGAAAAAAAGCAAAATTTCTTAAAAAGCACTCTCGGAATAGGTATTCTGTGTGCGTTGGCGGCAATCGTAATGATAATACGCGGAATAAGCATTCAACCCGAAATAAACCAAAACAAGCAGGAAATAGCAGAGCTTGAGAATGAAATCGAAGCTGCTAAGGAAGAGCAGGCAGAGGTTGATAAAATGAGGGAGAATGCTGATTCAGACGAGTATATCGAAAAGGTTGCACGTGATAAGCTCGGAATGGTAAAAAATGATGAAATAGTCTTTATAGATGTTTCTGAGGAGTAATTAGGAATAGAATTCTGTATAATAAATTTAGTAAATAATCAGTTTTAGTATATACTAAGGAGGAAGGATTTCCAAAATGTCATTTGAGATTGGAAGTATATTAGAGGGTAAAGTATCTAAGGTAATGCCGTTCGGTGCATTTGTATTGCTCCCCGGTAAAAAGTCGGGATTGGTACATATTTCTGAGGTTGCGAGAGATTATGTTGAGAACATAAACGACCACGTTAAAGAAGGCGACGAGGTTAAGGTTAAGGTTGTGAAGATAGATGATGACGGAAAAATAAGTCTGTCTATCAAACAGGCACTTGAACCTAAGAAACGTGTAGCCGGTAAGCAAAGTGAACCGGGACCTAAAGCGCCTGTTCGTCCGGCAGATATTGACTGGAGTGCAAACAATAATTCCGAGATGTCGTTTGATGATATGCTCAGCAGATTTAAGCAGGATTCTGACGAAAAGATGCAGGCTCTTAAACGTTCAAACGATTCAAAACGTTCGGGCGGTTATCGCAGAGGCGGCGGCTCGTATTGATATTATAACTGATTACATAGGTGGTAGCATCATTAAAATCGTTCAGATTCCTGAGCTTTCGGGTTATGTGAACGATTTTTGCGTATTTTCAAGACGGTTTTGAAAGGAATTTGAGATGGATACAAATAACTATACTTTGTTGACAGATTTTTATGAATTTACAATGGCAAATGGCTTTTTTAATAAAGGCTATGGAGATAAAATAGCTTATTTTGATATGTTCTTCCGTCGTGTACCGGATGATGGCGGCTTTGCTATAATGGCAGGTGTTGAGCAGCTTATAGAGTATCTTAGAAAGCTTTCTTTTACCAAAGAAGATATTGAATATCTGAGAAGTAAGGGCATTTTCTCCGAAGAATATCTGGAATACCTCAAGAATTTCAAATTCTGTTGTGATGTGTGGGCGATTCCGGAGGGAACCCCCATATTCCCGAACGAACCGGTTGTTGTGGTACGAGGGCCGGTTGTGCAGGCGCAGTTTGTCGAAACGATGATACTCCTTACAATCAATCATCAAAGCCTTATTGCAACTAAAGCGAACAGAATTGTACGTGCCGCACAGGGTAGACCTGTAATGGAGTTCGGCTCAAGACGTGCGCAAGGCTACAGTGCGGCTATTCTTGGCGCAAGAGCGGCATATATAGCAGGCTGTGCAGGAACAGCTTGCGCAGCAACCGACCGAGATTTCGGTGTTACAGCCATGGGAACTATGGCTCACAGCTGGATACAGCTTTTTGATAACGAATACGAAGCGTTTAAGACATATGCGGAAGAATATCCTGATAGCTGTACACTGCTTGTCGATACCTACAATGTACTAAAATCAGGCATACCGAATGCAATCAAAGTATTTGATGAAGTTCTTAAGCCTCTTGGAAAACGTCCCAAGGGAGTCAGGATTGATTCTGGAGATATAACGTATCTGTCTAAAGAATGTAGGAAAATGCTCGATAGAGCAGGATATACTGACTGTAAAATTGTTGCATCCAATTCGCTTGATGAGTATATTATACGTGATATGATAATACAGGGTGCAAAAATTGACCTTTTCGGTGTGGGTGAAAGGCTTATAACATCAAAATCTTCACCGGTATTTGGTGGTGTATATAAGCTTGCGGCGATAGAAAATGAAGATGGAGAAATAATTCCGAAAATCAAGGTCTCGGAAAATGTGGGCAAGATAACTACACCGGGCTTCAAGCAGGTTTATCGCCTGTATTCACGTGAAACTTCTGCAGCAATTGCCGATGTTATCACACTTCACGGCGAGGAAATTGACGATACAAAGCCTTATGAGATTTTTGATGCGGAGCATAGCTGGAAGAGGAAAACGGTTACGGATTTCTATGCAAGACCTCTGTTGAAACCGATTTTCAAAAAAGGTGAGCTTGTGTATAAACAGCCATCTTTGGAAACCTTGCGCGAATACTGCAAGATGGAGATAGACGGACTTTGGGACGAGGTTAAGCGTTTTGAAAACCCGCATAAGTACTATGTTGATTTATCCCAGAAGCTTTGGGATATAAAATACGGACTGTTAGGACAATACAAATGAGAGAAACAAAGATAGTTAAAATAACTGATGAAAATGATATAAGAATTTCAGAACTGGGCGGTATAATAAGAGCCGGCGGATTAGTGTGCTTTCCGACAGAAACGGTCTATGGCTTGGGTGCAAATGCTTTTGATGAAAATGCTGCTTATAAAGTGTTTGAAGCAAAGGGCAGACCATCAGATAATCCTTTGATTGTACATTTGTCGGATATATCACAGCTTGAAACTGTTGCGCGTGAAGTGCCTGAGGAAGCATATAAGCTTTTTGAAGCCTATTCTCCGGGGCCTCTTACGGTTATACTCAAAAAGAAGGAAACATTGCCGGCGGCAGTAACCGCAGGTCTTGATACAGTTGCTGTGAGAATACCGTCTCATCCGATTGCGAGGGCGCTTATAAATGCGGCGGGCGTTCCAATTGCAGCACCAAGCTCCAATCTTTCCGGAAAACCAAGCCCAACGAAAGCCGAACACGTTATAGCTGATATGAACGGAAGAGTCGATGCAATAATTGATGGCGGAATGTGCAGCGTGGGAGTAGAATCTACTGTTGTTGAGCTGGCAAAGGGAACAGTCAATATACTAAGACCGGGTGGCATCACAAAAACAGACCTCTTAAAAGTAATTGATGAAGTTAAAATTGACCGACATGTAACAGAGCAGGTTGCAGAAGGTGAAAAACCAAAATCGCCCGGTATGAAATACAAACATTATGCACCTGATGCCGAAGTAACAGTTATAGCAGGCGATAAGCAGAAGACTTTTGATGAAATAAGAAGCCGTATAACAGACGATAAAGAAACGGTAATAGGTGTTATGTGCTATGACGGATTTGCCTTTGATGCGGAAACTGTTTTGTATATGGGAGATGATAACATCAGCTACGCAGAACGCCTGTTTGATGCACTTAGACAGTTTGACCTGCTTGGTGTAAAAAAAGTTTATGCGCAGTTTGAAGAAGATGAGGACTACGGACTTGCTGTCAGAAACCGTCTGTATAAGGCTGCTGGTGGCAGAGTTATACATATATAAGAGGGACACTAAATACGTTTAGGAGAATTACACAGATGAATGTATTGTTTATATGCACAGGTAATACTTGCCGTTCACCGATGGCTGCGGCACTGTTTAACAAGATTGCTGTTGAGAGAAATCTTGATGTAAGAATTGAATCTGCAGGTTTATTTGCAAACGATGGAGATGGCGCTTCGGCAGAAGCTATTGTTGCAATGAAGAAGTATGATATTGACCTTCTTGGCCACCATTCGCAAACAATCAATGCAGAGCTTATCGAAAATAGCGATTTGATTTTGACCATGACTGCGGCACACAAGATGATTTTGGACCAGTATGCAAGCGAAAAAACCTTTACCATTTGCGAATATGCTGAAATGGACGGTGATATTCCTGACCCATATGGCTCGGATGTTGAGGAGTATGAAAAATGTGCCGAGAAGCTTTTTACGGCACTTAAAAAATGTGCTGACAAAATTGAAAAACAGTGATATGGGAAATATGATAGATTTTAGTATTAGAGAAATAAACAAAAGGGACACTAAATATCTTGCGGAATTGGACAAGGTATGTTTTGCTGTTCCGTGGTCGGAGCAATCCTTCATCGATGAAACGGAAAATGAAATGGCATACTATTATGTGGCAACGGTGGAGGAAATTCCTGTAGGATATATAGGCTTCTGGAAGGTTATAGATGAGGGACACATAACTAACATAGCAGTAAGTCCCGAATACAGAAGAAAAGGGCTTGCATCGGCTATGCTTGAAAAGGTAATTAAAGCAGCATATGATAATAACCTTTATCTGCTTACACTTGAAGTGAGAAAGAGTAACCTTGCGGCACAAAGCTTGTATGCAAAGTACGGCTTTGAATCCTTGGGTGAGAGAAAGAACTATTATCATTTGCCGACTGAAAATGCGGTAATAATGACATTGATATTAGGAGATAACTGATGGATAAATTGATATTGGGTATAGAAAGCTCCTGTGATGAAACTGCAGCAGCCGTTGTTAAAAACGGTAACGAGGTGCTTTCGAATGTAATTAATTCACAAATAGACTTACATAAAATATACGGCGGAGTAGTGCCTGAAATTGCATCAAGAAAGCATATTGAGAATATTTCTCCGGTAGTTGATGAAGCTTTGGAAAAGGCAGGAGTTACATTTGATGATATAGATGCAATAGCAGTAACGTATGGTCCGGGCCTTGTAGGAGCTTTGCTTGTTGGTGTATCATATGCAAAGGCTCTTTCATACGCACTTAATAAACCGTTGGTGCCGGTGCATCATATAAGGGGACACATAACGGCTAATTATATAGCACATCCTGACATTAAACCACCTTATGTGTGTCTTGTAGCATCGGGTGGACACAGCCATATAGTAAAGGTAAATGACTATTCTGATTTTGAGGTTATAGCAAGAACTCGTGATGATGCGGCTGGAGAGGCTTTTGATAAAATTGCGAGAGTTCTTGGGCTTGGTTATCCCGGCGGACCACTTATTGATAAGCTTGCAAAGGAGGGAAATCCTCACGCTGTTGAATTTCCGAGAGTTAAAATGTCCGAGGACTCACTTGATTTCAGCTTTTCAGGAGTAAAAACGGCAGTAATAAATTATCTTCATAAAGCAGAGCAGAAGGGCGAAGAAGTAAATAAAGCCGATATTGCAGCAAGCTTTCAGCAGGCGGTATGCGAAGCGCTGTGCACACACACTTTGTCTGCAGCGCTTGATGCGAATGTAAAGACGGTTGCGCTTGCAGGCGGTGTCGCATCAAACAGCAGTCTTCGTGCGTTGATGACCGAAGAATGTGCTAAACATGGTATATCTGTTATCTATCCGCCGCCTATTTTGTGTACCGATAACGGTGCGATGATTGCTGCGGCAGGATATTTCGGCTACTTGAAAGGTGATTTTGCAGAGCATGACCTAAATGCAATACCATCATTACAACTATGATTATAAAGCAGTTATAACAGAGGTTATAGCTGCTTTTTTTCATATGTTATAAATAGTTTTTACCGGATGGTAATGTAAGTACATAATAATCTTTGTAAAAAATTTAACGGAATTTTGCATATTGTCGAAATTCTTGCGAAAAAATAACAGATTATTTATTGACAAATACTGTGCAATTGGAATATAATATATATAATAGGAAAATTTTTGAAAATTATGCAATATATGGTGTAATATGAATAAATGCACTCTGATGGACGCAGAATAGATATTGCAAAAATACAGCAAAGTTTTTCCGTAAGAGAAAGGGAGTTTTCATTATGGCAAAGGAATCAATTGAACAGGTAAAACTTGCCGAAGAAAAAGCATCACAGATATTGAGGACTGCCGAGCAGGAAGCTGCAGATATGGTTGCAGCTGCAGGTAAAGAAGCACAAAGTGGCTTGGAAGATACTAAAGCTGCTGCGGCTTTGAGTGTGCAAAATGCACGTGATGATGCGAAAAAACGTGTGGCTGAGCTTTTAGCTGCGGCAGAAAGCGATATTGAGCAGAAGTGCGCAAATAAACGTGCGGCTATGCTTGAGAAGAAGGAAATGATAATAAGCAGAATTACAGATGCGGTAAAGGAATAAGCTTTGCGGCTCTTGTTTCTGCTTTTCTTTTTTGATTAGCAACAAAGGGGGGAACAGTTTGGCGATTACAAAAATGAAGCGGCTTGAGATAGTCGGACTAAACAACGAACGAAAGCGGCTTATTGAATATCTGCAACGATGCGGAGTGGTTGACATTTCGGACAGCAGAGAGGAAGGCTTAGAGAGCCGTGAAACGGCTACTGTCATTTCTCAGCTTGACCAGTATATGTCCTCGGCAAGTGAAGCACTGGATATATTAAGACCTTATTCTCAGGCTAAAGGCGGAATGTTTTATATAAGGCCTGAAATCAGTGCAGATAACTATGCTGCTACGAGTGGCGAAATGGCCGAAATCACAGCGCTGGTGTCAGAGGTTATAAAATTACGCAAGCAAAGAGAAAAGAACAGAGAGGATATTGCTTCTTATGAAGCAACAATCCGTTCACTTGAGCCTTACAAAATGCTTGATATACCACTTGGTACGAAAACGGTAGGTAAGGTAAATATTCGTATAGGAACACTTGATGGCGAATGGGATGAGGAACGGCTTTGGAAAGTATTTAATGATGCCGAAATACAAGATGTTTACTTTGAAATACTCTCTAAGGATTGCCAGCAGACAGCGGTGTTTGTGATGTATCACAACGATGCTGCTAAACGAGTAGAGCCTGTTTTGGCAGGGATAAATCTTCTTGCTCCGCCAATCAATACAGTTGGGAAGACACCGTTGGAGTATTCTGAAGAGCTTCGGGCAAGATGTGAGGCGCTAAAGAATGAATACGAAGATGGTGAAATACGTATTAAAGAGCTTGCGACTAACAAGGGCAAGATAGAGCTTTTCTATGACAAGCTTTCCTTAAGACGTGAAAAGTATAACACTCTTGCAAGAGTAGGAATAACAGAAAATGCGTTCTTTGTTTCGGGATATATTCCTGAAAAAGCAGGAGAAAAGCTTTTACCTGAGCTTGAGAAACAGTTCATTGTATCGGCAGAGCTTATCGAACCTGATGTAGAGGAGGATGTACCGAAAGCTTTTGAAAACAATGCTTTTGTGTCGCCTGTTGAAGGTATTACGTCAGACTATTCAATGCCGTCATCACACGATGTTGACCCTAACCCGATTATGGCATTTTTCTATTATTTCTTCTTTGGAATGATGTTCTCTGATGCAGGATACGGACTGATTTTGATGATAGTCTGCGGTCTTTTGGGATTTGGGAGCTTTATGGAGAAGGATAAAAGAAGAGCTTATAAGATGTTCTTCTTCTGCGGAGTGTCTACGACATTCTGGGGAATAATGTACGGCAGCTTCTTCGGTGATATGATAGCGACTGTATCCAAAACCTTCGGTGATGGCTCGGTTGCATTTACGCCGATTTTGATGGACCCTGTACAAAAGCCCTTGCAGCTGCTCATAATGAGTGTGGCATTTGGACTTGTTCATATACTGACTGCAATTGCTACCAAGTTCTATATGACATGGCGGGATGGCGATAAGTTTGCAGCAATATGTGATTCAGGATTCTGGTTTGTGCTGTTATTCGGGCTTGCGGTTTTTGCTGGCGGAATGGCTTTGGGAATAAAGATACTCGAAACCGTTGGTCTGGTAATGCTTATTGGATCAGCGGCAGGCTTGATACTGACTCAGGGCAGAAATCAAAAAAATCCGATAATGAAGCTTTTCGGAGGTATATTGAGCCTTTATGATATAACAAGCTATGTTGGAGATATTCTCTCATATTCAAGACTTATGGCGTTAGGTCTTGCAACAGGCGTTATCGCATCAGTAATCAATGTATTAGGTTCGCTTGGCGGGGATTCTGTTGTCGGAATGATAGCATTTATAGCAATTTCTATTTTCGGACACGCACTTAACTTTGCAATAAATATGCTTGGTGCATATGTCCACACAAACCGTCTGCAGTATGTGGAATTCTATCAGAAGTTCTACGAGGGCGGCGGTAAAAAATATAAGCCTTTTGGGTTTAATACAAAATATTTCAGATTCAAAAATTAAAATTTCAAATACGAAAGGATAGGTAAAAATGATGAATTTAGGTATGTTTTTTGCACTTTTGGGAGTAGCATTTGCAGTTGTATTTTCAGGTATGGGTTCTTCTAAGGGTGTAGGTATTGCTTCTGAGGCAGGTGCGGCAGTTATTGCAGATGACCCGGGTAAGTTCGGTAAGCTTCTGATTTTGCAACTGTTGCCCGGTACACAGGGACTTTACGGACTCATTGTTGGTGTAATGGTAATGCTTAATATTGGTGTTCTTGGCGGCGAGCCTGTTGCGGATACGGTTGTAGGCTTGCAGTATTTGTGCGGTTGCCTTCCTATTGCATTTTCAGGCTATTTCTCGGCAAGAGCTCAAGGCAGAGTTTGTGCAACTGGTGTAAATCTAGTTGCGAAGCGTCCTGAGGAAAGCTCAAAGGCAATCGTATCTGCATCACTTATCGAGCTTTATGCACTTTTGGGCTTCATTGTTTCTTTCCTTGTAGTTATTAACATCTGAAATGGTTAAGTTTCCGCATCTCACCATTATTCGCACCTTGGATTAAGAGTTGTTAATCGTAGGGATTTGTGGAATTTACAATGAAAGGAAAGATATATAATGGCAGGATTAGAACTAATTACAGGCAAAATAATCTCTGATGCAGTAATGACTGCAGAGAGTAAAAAAGCCGATGCTCTTGAACTTATAGAGGGTATCAAAGCGGAATATAGTGCTGAAGAAGAAAAGATAAAAGCTAAAGCGGCTGAAGATATAGCAGCTGTAAATGAGCAGGCAGAAGAAAGTGCAAAGGCTTTGCTGAATGCGAAGGAGCGAGAAGCAATTCTTGCTACTGAAAATGCGGTGGTAGCCGAGATTATTGCAGAGGCAAAGGCACGTATTATGAATCTTTCCACAGATGAGTATTTTGCACTGCTGACCGAAATCTATAAAAATAATGCCGAGGATATGGAAGGAGAAATTCTCCTTTCTGCCGAGGATAAGAAGAATATGCCGCAGGACTTTGTTGAAAGCCTGTCAAAAATCAAGGGTAAGCTTACATTATCCGATGAGGATTTGGGACAGAAGGGCTTTGTGGTCCGTTACGGCAGAGTAGAGCTTAATTGTACATTTGATGCGATTTTTGAGGATAAGTATAACACATTTTCAGATATTGCATCAGGGTGCTGTAAGGAGTGAATTACTTGAAGGATGTTGAGTACGCATATGCCGTGGCATATATCAAAACGATTGAAAATAAAATGCTGACTCGTACCGATATCGAAGCTTTGATAGCAGCGGAGGATATGGCGGCTTCAAGACGAATTCTGACCGACCGAGGCTGGACAGGCGATACGGTTGACGAGCTTACAAAAAATGAACTTAAAAGAGCATGGGATGCGGCATATGAAGTCTGTGATGAACAGACACCTATAGACCTTTTGCTCTGGGAAAATGATTTCCATAACTTAAAAACAATATTAAAATCAAAGCTGGCAAAGGCTGACTGGACCAAGATGGTATTAACGCCGTCGGCAGTTGAGCCTCAGGAGATTTCCGATAGTCTGACGGATGGTGATTTTTCTGTACTTCCTGCGTTTATGGCAGATGTTGCAGAGGAAGCATACAAAATTCTGACAACCACTATGGACGGACAGTTAATGGAGGTCTATGTGGACAAAGCACAGCAGCTTGCTTTATTAAAACGTGCAAAGACCGAAAAGGATGAATTTATAATCGGTTGGGCTGAGCTTATGGTAAAGCTTAATAATATGAAGACTGCATGGCGATGTAAAAAATCGGCTAAGTCAAAGGAATTTACAAAGAATGCACTTGTGCCTGATGACAGCTTATACACAAGACTTGTCGAGGCTGCAGATGTCGATGCGGTTAAGGACATTATAACATCAGTATTTGATAATGCTGATGTAACCTCCTTAGGCAGCTTTGAGCGTTGGTGTGATAACAAACGTCTGGCATATGTAAAGGGCGCAAAGGCGGAGTGTCTGAGCTTCCGTCCGATTATGGCATTTTTAATAGGAAAAAGCTTTGAGGTTCAAGCAGTACGAATAATTCTTTCCTGTAAGGAAAATGGTGTAGGAGAGGAAGTAATAAGGGAAAGGCAGCGTGATATGTATGTATAAAATCGGTGTTATTGGTGATTACGACAGCATATGCGGCTTTTCAGCACTCGGACTTAACATATATCCGGTGGAAGGTATAGACGAAGCAAAGGATAGTCTTACACGTCTTGCAGAGGGCGGCTATGGTATAATCTACGTAACCGAGCAGTATTTAAGTCAAATGCAGGAGGAACAGGATTTATACCGTGAAAAGCAACTTCCGGCAATAATTGCGATACCGAGTGTGAGAGAAAATCTCGGTATGGGCAGAGCGGCGCTTAAACGATATGTAGAACAGGCGGTTGGCTCTGATATTATATTCAATGAAGAATAAACTGAAAGGATAATTACGATGGCTGATAAAAGCGGAATAATCAAAAAGGTATCGGGCCCCCTTGTAATTGCAGGCGGTATGCGCGATGCGAATATGTATGACGTTGTCCGTGTAAGTAAGCTCGGTCTTGTTGGCGAGATTATCGAAATGCACGGCGAGGACGCATCAATTCAGGTTTATGAAGAAACATCGGGTATGGGTCCCGGTGAGGAGGTAATCTCAACAGGTGCACCTCTTTCGGTTGAGCTTGGCCCCGGTCTTATAAAGAGCATTTACGACGGTATTCAAAGACCTCTTGACGCTATTATGGAAAAGGCAGGCACTAACTTAGAGCGTGGTGTCGATGTTCCGGCTCTTAGCAGAGAGAAGAAATGGGACTTTGTGCCGACGGCGAAACTTGGCAGAGTAGAGGGCGGCGACGTTTTGGGTACTGTTCAGGAAACAGACGTTGTATCGCATAAAATAATGGTACCACCTGATGTGAACGGTGAGCTTATAGAGCTTAACAGTGGCAGCTACACAGTTGACGAGGTGGTTGGTAAGATTAAGACAGACAAGGGCGAAATATATGAAGTAAAGCTTATGCAAAAATGGCCTGTTCGTGTTGGCAGACCGTACAAGGAAAAGCTTTCTCCTGACGTACCTCTTGTTACCGGTCAGAGAGTAATAGATACACTTTTCCCGATTGCAAAGGGTGGTGTCGGAACAGTTCCGGGACCTTTCGGCAGCGGTAAAACGGTGGTACAGCATCAGCTTGCTAAATGGGCAGATGCGGACATAGTTGTATATATCGGCTGTGGAGAACGTGGTAACGAAATGACCGATGTTCTTAACGAATTCCCTGAAATCAAAGACCCGAGAACAGGCAAGACACTTATGGAGAGAACTGTTCTTATTGCTAACACCTCAGATATGCCGGTTGCGGCACGTGAGGCAAGTATTTACACAGGTATTACTATTGCGGAATATTTTCGTGATATGGGCTATTCGGTAGTTCTTCTTGCAGACTCCACATCACGTTGGGCAGAGGCTCTTCGTGAAATGAGCGGAAGACTGGAGGAAATGCCGGGTGAAGAAGGATATCCTGCATATCTTGCAAGCCGCTTAGCAGGCTTTTACGAAAGAGCAGGACGTGTTGTGTCTAAAGGTAGCGACGGAAGAGTGGGTGCACTTAGTATCGTAGGTGCGGTATCACCACAGGGCGGCGATATTTCCGAGCCTGTATCTCAGGCAACACTTAGAATTGTTAAGGTTTTCTGGGGACTTGACTCTTCACTTGCTTACCGCAGACATTTTCCTGCTATTAACTGGCTTAAGAGCTATTCTCTCTATCTTGATATGATGGAGAAATGGTATTCTGATAACGTATCGCCTGACTGGATGCCGCAGAGAAACAGAATTATGGCACTCTTGCAGGATGAGGCAGAGCTTGACGAAATTGTTAAGCTTGTAGGTATGGATGCACTTGTTGCATCTGATAGACTCAAGCTTGAGGTTGCGAGGTCAATTCGTGAGGACTACTTGCATCAGGACGCATTCCACGAGGTTGATACTTACGCTTCGCTTGAAAAACAATGTGTAATGATGAGACTCTTGCTTAAGTTCTATGATATGACAGAAGCGGCACTAAAAGATGGAGCAAGCATAAACAAGCTTGTTTCAATCCCAGCCCGTGAGCGAATAGGACGTATTAAGTATGTGGAAGAAAATAAGGTTGCGGCTGAATATGATGCAATTTTAACTGAGCTTTCATCAGAAATAGACGCTATAAAGAGGGAGGAGAAATAATGCCTAAGGAATACAGAACCATACAGGAGGTTGCAGGCCCTCTTATGCTGATTAAAAATGTCAGCGGTGTTACCTATAACGAGCTTGGTGAAATTGAGCTTGCAAGCGGTGAGCGCCGTCGTTGCAAGGTTTTGGAGGTAAACGGCTCTGATGCACTTGTACAGCTTTTTGAAAGTAGTGCGGGCATCAATCTGTCCGACTCAAAAGTAAGATTTTTAGGACACGGAATTGAGCTTGGCGTGTCTGAGGCAATGCTCGGCAGAGTATTTGACGGTCTTGGTCATCCCAAAGACGGCAAGCCTGAAATAATCCCCGAAAAACGTGCTGATATCAACGGAACACCGATGAATCCTGCAGCAAGAAACTATCCTGAGGAGTTTATACAGACGGGTGTAAGTGCGATTGACGGACTGAATACTCTTGTAAGAGGACAAAAGCTTCCGATTTTCTCTGGTAGCGGTCTGCCACATGCAAACCTTGCGGCACAGATTGCAAGACAGGCTAAGGTTCGTGGTACTAACGAGAAATTTGCCGTTGTATTTGCGGCTATAGGTATCACATTCGAGGAAGCTAACTTCTTCGTTGAGGACTTTAAGAAGACAGGTGCTATGGAGAGAACGGTTCTCTTTATAAATCTTGCAAATGACCCTGCAATTGAACGTATTGCAACGCCGCGTATGGCACTTACTGCGGCTGAATATCTTGCATTTGAGTGTGGTATGCACGTTTTGGTTATTATGACAGATATTACTAACTATGCCGATGCGCTTCGTGAGGTTTCGGCGGCAAGAAAGGAAGTACCGGGCAGACGTGGATACCCAGGTTATATGTACACCGACCTTGCAACTCTTTATGAGCGTGCAGGAAGACTTAAGGGTAAGGACGGTTCAATCACTCTTATTCCTATCCTCTCCATGCCTGAGGATGATAAGACTCACCCGATTCCTGACCTTACAGGTTATATTACAGAGGGTCAGATTATCCTCTCCCGTGAGCTTTACAGAAAGAATATTGCACCGCCTATTGATGTTCTTCCGAGTCTTTCGAGACTTAAGGATAAGGGTATAGGTAAGGGTAAGACAAGAGAAGACCATGCAAATACTATGAACCAGCTTTTTGCGGCATATGCACGTGGTAAAGAAGCTAAGGAACTTATGGTAATTCTTGGTGAAGCGGCACTTTCTGATGTTGACAAGCTCTATGCAAAGTTTGCTGATGAATTTGAAAAACAGTATGTTTCACAGGGATATACAACAAACAGAACTATTGAAGAAACACTCGAAATCGGCTGGAAGCTGTTGTCAATTTTGCCAAGAAGTGAATTGAAAAGAATCAAAGACGAATATCTTGATCTCTATTATGGTAAGTAAAATGTACTGTAAGAAAGGAGAAAAGATATGGCACAGCTAAATGTAAATCCGACCAGAATGGAGCTTACACGGCTCAAAAAAAGCCTTGCTGTTGCACTTCGCGGTCATAAGCTTTTGAAGGATAAGCGTGATGAGCTTATGAGACAGTTTCTTGATATTGTGCGTGAGGCAAAGGTTTTGCGTGAAAATACCGAGAAAAAACTTAAGGCGGCAAACCAAAGCTTTGCTATTGCGGGCTCGGTTTTGCAACGTGAGGTTATAGACTCCGCTCTGTTGCTTCCAAAACAGGAGGTAACCTTAGAGGTCGGAGAAAGAAATATAATGAGTGTGGATATTCCTGTATTCAAGACAACCACAAGAGCAACGGCGGAAGGGGATATGTTCTCCTACGGCTATGCATATACCGGCGGAGATTTGGACGATGCCATTTCTGCGCTGTCCGATGTGTCAGCTGATATGCTAAAGCTTGCTGAGCTTGAAAAAGCGGCAGGTATGCTTGCAGGTGAAATTGAACGTACAAGACGTAGAGTTAATGCGCTTGAATATGTTATGATACCCGATTATCAGGATACCATTAAATACATTACAATGAAGCTCGACGAGTCGGAACGTTCAAATATAACCAGACTTATGAAGATTAAGGATATGATGGTTGCCGAACGAATAGAAGCAAGTAAGTAGAGTAAGCCTCCCTCAGATAGAGGGAGGTGTTTTTGCGTATAGCAAAGACGGAGGGAGAGAAAATGAAACCTTACAACAGAGAAAATATACCCTTTGCAAAGGAACTTCGTAAGAATATAACTCCGTGGGAGAGAAAACTGTGGTATGAGTTTTTAAGGCACTATCCAATAAGATTACAAAGACAAAAGGCAATAGGTAATTACATAGTTGATTTTTATTGCGCAAAGCCAAGATTGGTAATTGAGCTTGATGGTGGAGGACATTATACCGCTGAACAGATTGAAAAAGATGCTATAAGAACAAAAGAATTGTAAAAAATGAACTTGAGAGTTTTTCGCGTATGTAATATTGATGTGGATAAGAATTTTTATGGTGTATGTGAGTTTATAGATAGAATGGTTAAAGAATCTGTGTAATCTCTCCCTCAGTATCGTTTAGGCTCGACAGCTCCCTCGTCAGAGGGAGCCAAACAGAAGAAAAGCTACCTTAGTTATAAGGTAGCTTTTTGAGTTATTTAACTTATTTAACCATTGAAGCAACTTCATCAGCGAAGTTATCTTCCTTCTTCTCAAGACCTTCGCCTGTCTCGAAACGAGCGAACTGCTTGAGAGTGATGTTGCCAACGCTTGCAACGTACTTAGCAACACTTTCCTTGTTCTCAGCCTTAACGTATTCCTGCTCTAAGAGACAAACCTCTTTGAACTCCTTTGCAAGACGGCCTTCAATCATCTTCTCGATGATGTTAGCAGGCTTGTTTGCATTTTTCGGATCGTTCTGGAGCTGAGCGATAAGAATGTTCTTCTCATGCTCTTTGTAATCGTCAGGAATATCAGCACTTGAGAGGTACTTAGGATTAAGAGCTGCAACCTGCATTGCAACGTTTCTAAGGCACTCTCTTGTAGCATCATTATCTTCAGAGTCAGCCTCAACAAGAACACCAATCTTACCTGCAGCGTGGATGTAATCTACAACAACGCCTGTTGTTTCGATTCTCTCGAAACGTCTGATGTTCATATTTTCGCCGATTTTTGCAATCTTAGCTGTAAGCTCGTCGCCTACTGTGCCTTCGCCGCCAACCATGGGGAGTGCCTTCAAAGCTTCAACATCTGCAGGATTGTTAGCTGCAACTGTCTTTGCTACATTAGCAACGAAATCAAGGAACTCGTCGTTCTTTGCAACGAAGTCTGTTTCTGAGTTTACTTCTACAAGTACGCCAACCTTGCCGTCGATGTAAGATTTAACGATACCCTCAGAAGCGATTCTGCCAGCCTTCTTAGCTGCAGTAGCCAAGCCCTTTTCTCTAAGGAACTCTACTGCTTTATCCATATCACCGTCTGTTTCGGTAAGAGCCTTTTTACAGTCCATCATACCACAGCCGGTCATTTCTCTTAATGTTTTAACGTCTTGTGCGGAAAATGCCATTTTGTATATCCTCCTTGTAAGAATTATTCCTCAACTGTTTCAGCAGCTTCTTCAGCCTCAGCATCAGCAGCAACTGCATCAACACCCTGTCTGCCTTCGATGATTGCGTTAGACATTGTTGAAGCGATAAGCTTAACAGCGCGGATAGCATCATCGTTACCGGGGATTACATAATCAACCTCATCCGGATCACAGTTAGTATCAACGATAGCAACAACGGGGATACCAAGCTTCTTAGCCTCTGCGATAGCAATCTTCTCTTTTCTTGGGTCAACAACGAAAAGTGCGCCCGGAAGCTTCTTCATTTCTTTGATACCGCCGAGGTACTTCTCAAGCTTGTCTCTCTGAGCCTTAAGCTTGATAACTTCCTTCTTAGGGAGAAGGTCGAATGTGCCTTCTTCTTCCATCTTGTTAATCTGAGCCAAGCGGTCAATTCTCTTCTGAATTGTCTTGAAGTTTGTCATCATACCGCCGAGCCATCTTGCATTTACATAATGCATTCCAACTCTCTCAGCCTCTTCCTTGATGGAATCCTGAGCCTGCCTCTTTGTACCTACAAAAAGAATTGTCTTACCTTCTGCAGCTACATCCTTGATGAAGTAGTAAGCTTCCTCAACCTTTTTTACAGTCTTCTGAAGGTCGATAATGTAGATACCGTTCCTTTCGGTGAAGATGTACTCCGCCATTTTCGGGTTCCATCTTCTGGTCTGATGACCGAAGTGGACGCCTGCTTCGAGAAGCTGTTTCATAGAAATTACGTTTGACATTTTGTTTTCCTCCTTGTTTTTTTGTTTTCCTCCATTCTGTTCATTTTGCAGTCAGAACCTTATATAATAAGGCAACACTGCCGCAATCCCAGAATGTGTGTAATGTCATACCAAGATATATTATCACATTTTTTTTCTAATTTCAATACTTTTTTATAAAAAATTTATTAAAATCAGTATTTTCTTTTCCAAAAAGAATTCTTAATAGTCCATCCAGTGCGGAATAGTGTACATTTCTACGATTTTTTCTCTTTCCTGCTCGGACATTTCATCAGTCATATACTTAAGCTCAAGATATTTTTTCCAGACAGTTCTTGCTGATGCTTCACCCTCGCGAATATCGCAAAGTCTGAACGGTATAGACATAAGCTTTTCATAAGCATCTATATCACCGATATCAAGATATGCTCCTGCAAGACAAAGCTTGATTCTTGAAATATCCTTGATATTTTGGGGTAGCTTTTCGTAGACCTTGATGTATTCATCTGATTTGCCTGCTGCTGATGCACATCTGTAAAGCTCTTTAAGGATTCGAATATCTTTTTTATTGAATTTATATGCCTTTTTGATGTTTGCCAGTGCTGTTTTATAATCTTTGCACTCCATATACAGCTGAGAGAGTGCATAGTATGCCCACGGATTTTCCTTGATAGACAGTGATTTTTCAAATGCGTCTTTTGCATTTTGAATATCTTCTTCATAAAAATACATAAGTCCAAGATGGAAATATGCGTACCAGTTGTCAGTACACTTTTCGAGCAAAGCTTTAAGCTTTTTGTCATAGATATATCCTGCTGGGTTGTCCCTTACCTTGTCAGGACATACAAACTTTCCTGTTTCAATAAGCTCAAGCCACGGCTTTTGTTCATCTTCAAGCGGAATCTGGGCAAACATATCATACCACTTACTGTAATTGATTTTGCTTTCAAGACTTGCCCATGCTGAGCCCTTATGAACAAGCTCACCCTGCTTTTTACAAATTTTCTTTATTTCATTCTCCGCCTTCAAAAGCTGCTCGTCATTTAATTCGCTTTCGACTGCTCTTGCGCCTTCTTCTCTTGCAACAGTCCAGTCGTCAGAGAAAATCTTTTCGGTATCTACCGTTGTCATACCATAGGCTTCTGTCCATTCCCATTCAGCATTAGCAGGCATAGGCAGATATTCCATCTGCGTATTTGCAAGTCCTGCCTGAACCTCAAGATATGCATTGTTTGTTCCAACAAGAGCTCTTTGCCAGTTGAATGAGGACATATTCATACCCCATACAAATTCCTTTCTGCTTTTGAGGATGTTTGTGGATGTCTGATAAAAAGCATTTCCGTCATCCTCGGCAGTCATTACAAATCTCTGCCTGTCATCAAAGGTCTTGAAGAAATAGTCAACAGCTTCCTGGTTTCGGGTAGGATATGTAATATCGGTACGACCTCTGTACGGAACAGGAATTCTGACGATTTCGCCGCTATAGTTGTGGGCATATGTATCATCGCAGTTGGTTATAACTCTTGTGGTGAGCTTTTCCTCAATAGCGATATTTGACCACCAATAAGCCTCGTTTTCCTCGTCCTTACAGTTGATGAGTCTTACCTTTACAAAAAGCTGTCTGCTTTCGTTTGGAAGGTATGCACAAACCTCAAAAAACTGTTTTCTTATTCTTTCCCATTCATAAAATCTCAAAACGGGTTCTTCGCCGTTCTCGATAATCTCGCAAAAAACATTGTCGCAGGTAAATGGTGTATGACCACGCATACCGCTGTTCCACTCAACACCGCCCGCAAACCATGCATTTCGGAGAGCTATGTTCGTAATTCTTATAGCATCGTTGTTGTAAACTATATCCTTTTTCTTCGTTTTGTCATAAATAGACATAAGTCTTGCGCCGTATTCGGGTAAGAATACAGCCTTTATGTACTTGTTTTCAAGAACAACAGTCTTTACCTTCTTATTAACAAGCTCTGTCGAGTAGATGTCCTGCATAGTATATGGGAAAATATTTTTAACCGTTCCCTTGTCTAAAAACAGTTCGTTCTCCAAACCCTCTCCGGCTTTAAAGTAGTATCTGGTATCGCTCATATCGGGATACGGGCTGGACTTCTCTATTACGTTAACCGGCATTTTAATTATTTTGATGTATGCTTTACTCATTGTTTTTCCTCCGCCTTATTGCTGTTATTTTTACATCAACTAACTTTTACCATAAAGATAATCTGATGTCAATATCAATTTTGTGCTTTTATGTTGTTTTAATGCCAATTTTCTGTCATTGACACCATTTTTTGTTTATGATATAATTTTTTTGAATTATACTATGTTACGGAGGATAGGTATAATGCTTTTTTCCAGCACAATCTTTATATATTTCTTCTTGCCGATTGTGATAATGGCATATTATCTTCTTTTTTATAGAAGTCTTTTCCTGAAAAATCTGTTTCTGTTTGCGGCGAGCATCTTCTTCTACGGGTGGGGTGAACCTAAATTTGTATTGGTAATGATGCTTTCAATTATAGTAAACTGGTTTTTCGGTCTTATGGTTGACAGAGCAAAAAGAAAGGGAAGTAAAATCGGTATACGGCTTGCAATTATCGCTACCTGTATTTTTGACCTCGGTCTTCTGTTTGTGTTTAAGTATCTTAACTTTGCCGAGAGTATTATTTGCAGTATATTTGGCACAAGTCCTGTTATAAGTAAAATTGTACTTCCTATCGGAATAAGCTTTTTTACCTTTCAGGCAATGTCATACGTGTTAGACGTTGCAAGGGGCAAGGGAGAAGTACAAAAGAATATTTTGAATGTCGGACTTTATATTGCATTTTTTCCTCAACTTATTGCAGGACCTATCGTAAGATACGAAACGGTTGCTTATGAAATAAAAAACAGACGTGAAAATACAGAAGATTTCTTCGGTGGATTTTCCAGGTTTATTATAGGTCTCGGAAAGAAGGTTATTCTTTCGAATAACTTTGCACTTCTTGCGGACAAGGCTTTTGAACTTGCACCGACAGACGAGCTTTCAACTGCAATGGCGTGGCTTGGTGCAATCGCATACACATTCCAGATTTTCTTTGATTTTTCGGGTTACAGCGATATGGCAATAGGCTTGGGAAAAATGTTCGGTTTCCATTTCCTTGAGAACTTCGATTATCCGTACATATCACACTCCATAACTGAATTCTGGCGGAGATGGCATATTTCATTAGGCTCGTGGTTCAGGGATTATGTCTACTTTCCTCTTGGCGGAAGTAGAGTTAAAAAGCCAAGACTGGTATTAAATCTTTTTGCGGTATGGGCACTGACAGGCATATGGCACGGTGCAAACTGGACTTTTCTTGTATGGGGACTTATGTATTTTGTTCTCCTCTGCTTTGAAAAGCTTTCGGGCTTCAATAATTGGAAAATACCAAATCTGCTTAAATGGCTTTACACTATGCTGTTTGTTATACTTGGCTGGGTAATTTTCCGTGCGGACTCGATATCCGATGCGATGGGATATATAGGTATAATGTTTGGTATTACCGGTGCAGGCTTGGCTGATGGCATTTTTACGGGATATTTTACGCAGAGCTTTGTACTTCTTGCGATTGGTGCGATTTGCTCAACTCCGGCTACCAAGCAGTTGACAAGGATAAAGTCTGGATTTGTGGGAGATGTGATTTATGCAGTTGCGTTGACGGCATTGTTTGCGCTTTGCATTTCGGGACTTGTCAGCAATTCCTACAATCCGTTTATCTACTTTAATTTCTGACGGAGGCTACTATGAAGCATATATTTGTATTTGTACTTTCGGCGGTTATAATAGTCGGAGGACTGTGTTCGGAAAATCTTAGAGAACAACTTCAAAATGACTTCTCGGTATTTAAGACCGATACGGCAGAAAAAGGTGTTTTTGATGCTTTTGATACGTTTACTGACAACACCGAAAAAACAGTTATCTCGAACCTTTCGTATCACGATTGGGCAATGAATGCATATTCAACATTTAATCGTCTTATAGGTACACGTGTTGTTGTAAAGGATGATATTACGGTTGTAAGAGCAGATAATGGCTATCTTGGAAGTATGCGCGGTAAGGCAGAGAATAATACACTTGAGTCTTATGCCGAAAATGTCAGCAAGCTCTATGCGGATGCCAAAGATAATGGGGCGGAATTTTTGTATGTTATGGCTCCGATGAAGGGTTATGATTTTTCATATCCGCCAAATGTAACCGATTACACAATCTCTAATTGCTACAGATTTTCTGAAATGATAAAATCGAGGAATATTCCATTTTTGAGTCTGATAGAAACGGCAGCGGATGAAGAAATCACAGCTGAGGAAATGTTCTTTGTAACCGACCATCATTGGAAACCACGATGGGGACTTTGGGCATCTGAAAGGATTTCCAACAGGCTTGATGTGAAATATGATAAGGCAATTCTCGATATAGATAATTATAATATTGAAACCTATGAGGACTGGTTTTTAGGCTCGCAGGGCAAGAAGGTAGGTATTAACTTTACTCCATACGGAGCGGATGACTTTGAGGTTATTACACCAAAGTTTGAGACGAGTCTCACCGAGAAACAGCCATATAAAAATTCTGTGAGGGAAGGCGACTTCACCGAAACGGTTCTTTATATGAATAATATGGAAGTTAAAGACCATTATAGCCTGAACCCTTATGTAACTTACAGCGGCGGAGATTTCAGAGAACAGATTATAATAAATCACAAAAACCCCGACGGCAAGAAAATTGTTATTATCCGCGATTCCTATGCGTGTGCACTTGTGCCGTTTTTGTCGCTTGTAATGGGGGAGACGTATGTAGTTGATATTCGTGAAAATTCCGGATATGTGGGCGATAAGCTGAAAATGTCAGAGTATATACAAAAAATCAAGCCCGATTATGTAATTGTTTTTTATAGCGGCTTGTCTGACAGTAAGGATTTGTTTGAGTTTGAGTAAGGGATGGAAATGAATAATATAACAAACACTATATTGTGGTTGATTTTAAGTGCTTTTATTACCTTTGGAATATTCGTTTTGTCTGTTCTGATGCAGTTATTTGATGATGTAATGATGAATATACTGGGGAAAGAGCTTTGGCATTTTGTTTACTTTATATTACCGATTATTGCATTTGTGGCACCCGTGATTATAAAGTTCCGCTCAAAACTGCCACTAAGAAAAGCAGCCCTGCTTTCAGTTGTATCAATAATTACATATGCGTTTATATCAGTGGGTATAATTTTTTCGGTACGTCTGTACTTTAAGGGCTTTAATACAGAAAAGTGGCAGACTTATCCTGAAGTAAGACATTATATGGTTAGTGATATGACAAATCAAACCGACTTTTCGGATATGACAAGGGAGGATGTAACAGCACTTCTCGGTACACCGGATATGCCCTTTGCCGATACAAACGGTGAAGACTTGATAGAGTATCAAATTGATATGAATTTTATAGACCCTGTAATGCTTACCTTTGTTTTTGAAGATAATATAGTTGTTGAAGTATATGAGTATTGTGAAAGCAGGATATCTAAGCAGATATTGTATACGAAATAATAAATCCGCATAATAGCCTTAAGCTATTATGCGGATTTTACGTATAGCGGAGAAGGAGGGATTTCCCCGTTGGGGCCTGTTGGAACAACAGTTCATTCATCGCAGGAAAGCTGCTCGAATTCACTGTGTTCCTGCCACTCCTTTTTGCTTCTTCTATTTTTCTAAGCAGATGATTCTTCGGTACTAAATCATCTACGCAGTAAAACTCTATTTGATAGCGGTCTGCTTTTTCCAGGAAAGACCGCCGTCTAATGACTCCTTGTAGCAACGGAATTCTCCGTGGTCGAATATGCTTATCTGGTTATAGTCTCCGTAGACTCTTATTCTGCCGTCACGCATGACGGTAACTTTGTTCCAGCATTTTTATCGGGAACGGCAACAACTGTCGGCTCGTAAATATCAGCATACTGTTTTTTTGTCATCGTCAGTCAGACGCTCTTATATTTTATCGACAAAATGATTCATAAGGGTTTCTCTTTTCTAAGACTAAAACATATATGTTCCGGGCTTTACGCTGTACTTTTTGCCTTCAATTACGATATCAGCATCTACGGGGACGGAGATTTCATATCTTGCCTTGCCGTTTTTATAAATCCACTTGGAGGAAACCTTGCCGTTTCGTGTATCAATAGACACATCAAGGCTGCCCAGTCTTTCATCGGGATGAGGCTCTACCGTTACCTTTGCAAAGCCTGCTTCGTCTGCCTTTATACCTGCGGCAAACTCATAAACCCAGTCTGCCACAGCACCGTATGCATAGTGGTTAAAGGAGTTCATATCCTTTGACCATACGTCGCCCTTGTCATTTATTCCGTCCCAGTGCTCCCACATGGTTGTAGCACCCATATTTACGCTGAACAGCCATGAAGGATAGCTTTCCTGGAGAAGAAGCGTGTATGCAAGGTCGGCATAACCGTTACTAGAAAGTGCGTGGAGAAGATAGGGCGTACCCACAAAGCCTGTTGTCAGCTTGTCGCCGTTTGAGTGTACCATTTCGGCAAGCTGTTTTGCAACGGCAGCCTTGTCATATGCAAGGTCAAAATGGAGTGCAAGAACACATTCTGTCTGTGTCTTGTATTCGGTAAAGTCGCTGTTGAAGCGTTCCTTTGCCTTTGCATATCTTTCCTTGTATTCTGTTGCATCAAGTCCCAACGCTTCATAAGCCTTGATAACAAGGGAAATATCGTAAACATAGTAAGCCGCCTGGATAAGCTCGGGGTTGGTTGAACCTCTGTAGCTTCCTGCAGGAGCGTCCATACCAAGCCAGTCGCCGAACTGATGAGTGTTTGCACCTGTTTTCCATGCATACAAATCACCGGAATCCTTGACTATTGCATCAAGGTGTCCTTCCATAAGAGGAAGCATTTCTTTCAAGAATTCCTTGTCGCCGTATGCGGAATAAATCTGCCACGGAATGATAACCGCAGCATCAGACCAGGCTGTGGCGATTTGGTGATGCTCAAACAGATTGGGAACGATAAAGCTTACGTTTCCGCTGTTGTCCTGCTCGCACTTCAAATCACGAAGCCACTTTGTAAAGAACTTTTCCAGGTCGAAGCAGTATGAAGCCGCCTTTGCGATAACCTGCGCATCACCCGTCCAGCCAAGTCTCTCGTCTCTCTGCGGACAGTCTGTGGGAATGTCAACAAGGTTGCATCTCTGTCCCCAGAAGATGTTGTGGAAAAGCTGATTAAGCTTTGTGTGGCCGCTTACAAGGCTTCCCGTCTTCTTAAAATCGGAATAGATGGCAATTGCTTTGAAGTTATCCTTTGAAAGAACTGCCGATTCGGGGAATTTGTCAACCCTTAAATATCTGAAGCCGTAGAATGTAAGTCCCGGCTTATATACGTTAAGTCCGTCCTTGCAGGTATAGACATACTGACAAAGTGCACTTCTGTAGTTTTCATTGTAGAAATTGCCGTTTTTGTCAAGGATTTCAGCAAATGACAGAGAAATCTGATCGCCTGCCTTTGCTTTTACGGTAATTTCGGGATAACCGGTAAGATTCTGACCGAAGTCAAGCACTGTTTCGCCGTTAGGTGTTGTAATAATGTCAATGGGAGTGAGAATCTCATGCTCCTTGACGGCTTCGCCTTCTTGAGGAATAAGCATATCGGTGGAGGCATTTTCATCAACAACTACGGGAACAAGTCCTGAAATCTCCTTAGTTGCGTTATAGATTTCGCCGTCGTAAATATCGGCAAACTCAACGGGTCCCGTTCCTGCCGTCCAGCTTCCGTCGGTAGATATGTATTCTACGCTTCCGTCCTTCTTTTCAAGTGTGATAAGACCGATGATTTCGGCTTCCCAATCGGTTTCTCTTGCCTTGGAGCTGTGCAGAAGAACGATTCTTCCGTGATACCAAAATGCGGAAACCGTAACATCAATGGTATTCTTGCCTTCTGCAAGTAAATCCGTTATATCGTAGGTCTGGTACTGATGTCCGTATTTATATACCGTAAAGCCGGGAGCAAGAATTTCATCCGATACCTTTTTGCCGTTGATTTCGGCATTGTATATACCCTTTGCGGTGATTTCAAGGGTTGCCTTCTTGACGTCTGTTGCATCAAACTCTTTTCTGAAAACAGGGCAGGTTTTGTAGTCCTTTGCAAAGTCTGCCCTAATCCATTTCTGATTCTTAATCATGCCTATTTATCCTTTGGTTTTTGGTTATTTCTATGTTAATATATTTGCAGTGAAAAGTTAAGGAAATTTAAGGATTTGACACAAAACATCAACCCAAATGTTTTGTCAGATGATGTATTAAGCAGATACGGAATGTGGGCAGATGCAAAGGGCAACCCCGTTATAATACCAATTCATATCAATAAGCAAGGTGCAATAGAGTTAGAAAATCAAGTGGCAAGTGCTTATGGGAAGAAGAATATATCTCCTATATTGGGCGATAATGAAGCAAATGTTATCTATACAAAAAACAACGAGAGTATACAACAAATCCTCTCAAACAGGCTCCAATTGCCTGATGCGGTTTCTGAAGATACTCTCGTTAATTGGATTATATCACGAGGCGGAGCTACTGTCAAGGATTTTATGTCATTATCGAGCGGACTGTCGGGGACGCCGGTCCCTACAAATACAGGTGTAGCAGGAATAAGAGAAGGAGTGAATGGAAATGGCAGAGATGGTATTTTATATGAAGGCGGCAAACGGTCAGGTGATGCGAGTGCCGGCAAGCAAGGCGGAAGCCTTTCGGAAAATGAATTCCAAAATAAGGGGAAATCAAAAAATGAGCGCCAAAGTACAGCAAAGGAGCTTCGTACAGAAGGAAAAACAAGGCAAAAGACATTGAGGTATGTCGGGGATAATGAGGAAGGAAAAATTAAATTAGATTTAATAGACAAGGATGCGTATAATGATGATATGCGTTATTTGGTAGAAGGATTGGAAGAAAAGGGGATAGCAGCAGAGCTATATATTGGAGCGGCAGAGGTAACAGTTGAGGGAAAGGACGGCTTTATAACAGATGGATTTATAGTTGGGAAGTCCAAAATGTATCTGCGTTATGATGGAGAATTTGCACCGCAGATACTGCAGGAGCATGAGGATGTACATATAAATTGGGATGAGCCTAAAATGCAGGCGGTAAAGGAAGAAATTCTCGGAAGGCTGAGTGAAGAAGAAAGAGAAAAAATTCTTTCTATGGAGCGGTATAGCAATTATATGACCATATATGGAAATAAAGAGGATGTATGGCAGGAGTTTGTGGCAGACACGCTTGCCGGTATGAATGAGTACGGCGAGGTGTTTTCTGACATAGTCGAAAAATACCGCAGCAGTGAGTTTGATACGATTGACAGATACTCTCCTGCAGAGTATAATAGTATTACAGATGCAGGTGGAGAGAAAGGCTCTTTTTCAATAGAGGATTATTCTGAAAGAGCACTGCCTGTTGGTAGTATGAAAAATGATTTTCACAAAGCTTTATCGCGTGCTGAATGGGCGCAATATTATAATGCTGTTAATAAATTTGATTGGGACAAAGACTTAAGAACGAAGGACTTTGCATTTGTAGTGAAGCTTTCGGGTAAGACGATTTTGAGCACATACAAACGCGGTAAGCCGGAAGTAATATTTATAACATACGCAAATAACAATTTTGAAGAAGGTGTATTGTATGACAGAAGAGAGGCAGAAAGAATTTTTGGATCTATTAGAGAAAATGAGATTCAACGCAACAAAACATCAAGCTTTAGCGTTAGTTCAACTGGCAAAAGAGCCGACGGAGATGTTTCTGGAGCTGCTGGAGATTCTAAGGAAGGTGGACACGGACGCGGAGTTTATGATGACGGTAAAGAAGTATTACAGTCAGGAATATCTAAATCTATAACTGATGAAATTAAGTTTTCACAATCCTCAGAGGACAGGGTTCGTCAGCTGGAGAGTGAGAATGAAAAGCTTAAGGAAGCAAATGATTTCTTAAAAGAATTCTTTGTGCAGACAGGTCAGGTACATATTGATGCTTTGCATATTTCGGATATTGCTGAAGATATAAAGAAAAGATACGAAAGTCATAACACAGTAAAGATTATTGGCAAAGGTGGAAAAGTATCTTTTAGACCTATTTTGCCACAGTATAGGTCTTTCTTCCAGGAGTTAATAAAAGATAAGCAACCAACAGAAAAACTCTTTGATTTGCCTAAAAATGAGAAAATGGCAAGACTTACAATGAGTAATGAGATAAGAAGAATTACAAAAGCATTAGAACTCCCACAGACGGGGAAAAATCACGAGTTCCGTAAGTACCATTGTCAATTAGCAGTTGAGCATTATGTCTCCAAAGGTTGGGAAAGAGACAAAGCAGAAAGGTTTGTAATACAAAGACACCTTTCACATAGTAGCGAAAGGTGTGATTTGAAAAAAATATATTTATATAGTTAAAATTATGCTCTAAAATTATGACCACAATCATGGCAGAAGAATATTCTTCTTCTGTTAGAGAACCATCTTTTAGATTGCCAAACATGACCTTTTCCAGAAGATTTCTTTACAATTGCCATCCACCAATCATAACATATAAAAATCATTAAACCTATACACCATTTAATCATTATCCACATAAAATAGTATATACCAAACAAAACAGTCCAAAGACAACCATGTTTGCTCATTTCTTTTGATAATTGAACTTTTGTACTTCCACACTTAGGACATTTAACATTTACAGCCATTTTATTTCCCCCAGTATCTTTATTTTGACTTATTATACCATATTCCGCCATTATTGTCAATGCAATTAACCACAAAATATAGATA
>JAHAZB010000086.1 GCA_018384175.1 Eubacteriales bacterium | reverse complement strand
TTTCTTATCTTCCTCGTAAATCTCAAAGAAGCTGGCAAAGGTCATGTCCAGCTTGGAATCACTCTTTAACATGACCTCATGCTCCCATGCAACCGCTTCACGCTTGGTTGCAAATCCTCGTTTCTGTGTCTGCTTACGCTCGCCCTTATAATTGGTATAGCGGTAAATGACACGCCATTTGTCTCCGTCTTTGTATACAGCCATTACATCATCTCCTCTCCTGTTTTATTCGCTGTAACATAACTTCTTGCGGAAGAAGCTCGTATTCACTCTTCCTGTAACTGTCAGATAGCCAAGCTTCTGCATTTCCGCATTCAGCTCTCTGACAACCTTGTAGGCATAGGACTTGGAAACATTAAGCTCCTGCGCCACTTCGTCCACCGTCATAAAGTTCTTGCTCTCCATGTGGTTTCCCCCTTTCTAAAAAATTCTGATTTGCCGCTCTCCCTTACAGATTCCTGACAAGTTGCCTTGTGTGGTACCTTGTCGTGTTTCCATCTTTGGTACGCTCGCTTTCGGTCTTGGCATACTTTGCCGGATGGTATCTGCTTGGACGGTCATTTAGTTTTATGCTTAACTCTTTTTGTTTAAGTCCGTGTTTTGTATAATACTAAACATTTTCCGTTAAGTCAAGTGGTTTTCAGAAAAATATTAAACATTTTTATTTAAGTTCTTCTTGCTATCCTCATTGACACATGTTATACTATACTTAAACATTTCTGTTTTACCTAACAGATAAATGGCAACAACATGACAGGAGGCAATGCCTCTGTTCCTGCAATGGCAGTCGCATTTTCCTTCGGAAAACAAGGAGGCATAACTATGGCAATCGGACAACGAATTCGATTTTTCCGTAACAGAAAAGGCATGACACAAAAGCAGCTTGGAGAAGTTCTCGGCTTTCTTGGCAAGACTTCTGATGTCCGTATGGCACAATACGAATCAGAAGCAAGGATACCCAAGCATGACCTCGTAAAAGAAATGGCTGGTATCTTTGATATCAGCACCCATGCACTTACCGTACCGGATATAGATACCTACATCGGTCTTATGCACACCTTTTTCGCATTGGAAGATATGTATGGACTGAAAATTGACGAAATGGATGGTGAAGTAGTCTTACGCTTGGATAAGTCCGACTATTCCACCTATTCCTCCATGAATAAAATGCTCCGTGCATGGCTCGCCGAAGCTAAGAAGCTGGAGAACGGAGAAAGCGCCAAAGAGGAATATGATGACTGGCGTTACAAATATCCGGAACTGGATACACACCAAATCTGGGCTAAGGTTCCTTCACAGGAAATCAGCGATATGCTTCTCGCCGGATTGAAAGAGATGGAAAAAGAAGAAAAGAAAGAAACCAAACGCAAAAAGAAAAAATAAGCATGAAAAACCTTACCAATCTTCAGTTGTCATATCTGAAAATCAGTAAGGTTTTCTTATGCTCATAAAGTAAACTTATTCTTTTAATAAGGCTCAAATGTTGCCAAATCGTTGCCGGCACTTAAACAAAATTGTTTGGAAACCGCATAAATACTGGACTTTTTCAGCACTACTTTTTATTCAAACTCGCCAAAATCATCTTCATATTAAACAAATCTGTTTAGGAGTTTTCGCATGGTTTGATACCAATTAGCTTCAATTATCCAATGTATATGGGCTAGCTGAACTAATGTTATCATTTTGTTATCAGTAATATGTTATCATTCTGTATGCACTTTTATACCAGGGTTACTCCTTAATTTTTGCCGAAAACACTCGACTCGCAACAGAATTATACGCTGCTACAAACGTCTTTTTGAATTCCTCTACCAACTCCTTATTGTCTTCCGCCCAAAAATCAAAGAGCTTTGTCGAATCAAAAATTCCCTGATGCTCGACAAACCATTTTTTGTATCTTTCTCTCTCTTTTTCTTGTGAATATCGTTCCGAATCTGGACCGTTCTCTTTAAAATATGTCCAGTTCATCCCTACTTTACTAGCATTTTCCCAGTATAAATGCTCAGAATCCAACGAAAGAATATAGTCATAGATTACTTGCTCAGGTCGTACTATTCCAGGTAATTTAATCATATTATTTAAGCGATTTCTCAACAGAACCGGAATTGTATCAAAATCTTTTTCCTTTACATCACCATCAAAAACTATAAGAACATTTCCAAAATACGAAACATCTCCCGCATATAAACTAATAAGCTGGTCACATCCTATTTTAACATCCAAAACATCCACATAAGCCAAATATTCAGGAATCAATTTTCTTAAAAACCATCTGTTTTCTTCATCTTCTGAATAAATTTTAACTTTATTAGGATTTTGCAACATGGACTCCACCAGTAAATCATTTTCTATAGTAGAATAATCAGGATTACGCATAATATCCAAACGCCTATTAGCATTTGTAAAATAAAATAATTCCACCTCATTATTCCTATCATCCCTATTATATGTAGTTTTAGTACAAATATGCCTTAACAAATCGGAACTATGCGTTGTGACTACAACTTGAATATTAAGTTTCTTCGCTTCCCTAATGAGTAAGTCTACAAGTCTTTTCTGCGCTGCTGGATGCAATGTTGCATCTATTTCATCAATTAGAAGTAACCCACCTGTCCAATCCTTTCTATTTTCTTTTAATCGATTAAATGACAAAACAGCCATGAGTATTTGACCTAAATTATCTTGTCCTGAAGAATTGGTCAAATAGTCATACCTGTCTGTTTCTATTCCTACCCCCTTCTTTTTATCAGTTTCCCCTATTGAATAATTATT
>JAHAZB010000083.1 GCA_018384175.1 Eubacteriales bacterium | reverse complement strand
TCGTTTGGCTTGGTTGCTCGCTTGCAAGCGCACTCGCCACACCAAGTCTGCACTAACAACCTTTTGCGATTTAAGTGCCTTCGGCACTTTTTTTCTTTGGGTTTTGAACCATTCTCTATTTTTGTTTCTTATGCAAGTTTTCTTGGGTTGTGGTTTTTACCACACTTTTACCACAGTTTTACCCCAATCAGATATTTTTTGCCGCATTCCTCATTAAGTTGCTGACGGTGGTACTTGCTTTGATTTTCTCTTGCATATCAGGGTGAATATATTTTCTGGTCATATCCAAAGTGGAATGACCGAGCATCGCCTGAACGGTTGCAAGACTCACCTGATTGGAATTAACCAATGCTGTTGCAAGACTGTGTCTAAGTGAATGAAACTTAATCTCAGGAAGATTGTTTTTCTTCAATACAAGCTTAAAGTGGTGTGATACATAATCACATTTTAACGGCTCACCATTTTCCCATTTACACACAAAATCATTATTTTTGTATTCTCTTCCAAACAGTTTCTTGTACTTTTCCTGCTTTTTTCTTAACTTAATCAGAAACTCTTCAACTTCAGGTACTAAAGCAAGTATTCTGTTTCCACTGTTTGATTTCGTGTTGTTTTCAAATATCTCGGTCTTTTGCCTTGTTCTTGTTCTGCAAATATGTATTGTTTTCTTCTCAAAATCAATATCAGACCAACATAATCCGCAAATCTCACCTCTCCTTAGAGCATAATATACCGCTAAGATAATCGCAGGCTCTATTGCTGTATCCTTTACACAGTTTAGTATAGCTGCCATCTCCTTAAGAGTGAACACCTTTGCTTCATAAGGCTTTAGCTTAGGCAATTCTACCCTCTCTGCCGGATTGTACGGAATCATATTCTGATGAAATGCCTGTTTGAGTGCTTTTCTGATGTTTGCATGATGATGCTTAACTGTATTTGCACTTCGACCGCTTTTTATGAGGTAGGTGTAGTAGTTATCAATATGTATAGGCTGAATATCTATAAGAGCGACACCTGTTTTCTTGAAGTAGGGGATGATATGCGCATCTAATATTTCCCTGTATCTCTCATATGTAGATTGGCGTATATTCTTCTTGTGATTTTCAAGCCATATATCCATATAGTCAGCAAATAGAATATTCTGCGTATCTACTAATCTGTTTACCTCATACTTTTGCCTGTATTCTTCTTTCAATTCCTCCAATTTCTTCTTTGCTTTTCTCTTGTTATCGCCGTCTACTGGTACTCCTGTAGAAATCTCTGTTTGTTTTCTCTTACCGTCGGCATCATACCAACTCAGACGGACGTAATAACATTTTGCGTTTTTTCTTATGTTCAATTTTGCATCCATATCGTAAACTCCTATTCTTTGAATTATAGCAGTCCACTCAATGATTAGTTTATTCTATTATATCATTGAGTGAGCTACTATTCAACCAATATTTTATAAATTATTCTGGTTTCGGACAAATTCTTCTATATGTCGCTTTGGTATTTTATATACTCTTCCAATCTTTGCAGACTTGATTTTGCCATCTGCCAAGAGCGAGTATGCTGTATTCTTTCCGATATTTAACATTTCACATAGCTGCTTGACATCAACAATATCAGGATACTTATTAAACATCGTCATCACCACTTGCGAGGTATATTCTTGTTACATCATCTCTGTGATGCCCAAGTAACTCCGATACCAGCTTACGAGCCTTGTAATCGGAATAACCATGTTGTATGAATTTGTCATACTGCTCGTGTGCGTATGTATGCCTTAATCCGTGAAAAGTAATTCTTCTGTCGGTAAAACTCTTTCGGTGATATGCAATAAAGCACTGCAGTCTTTTCATTGCAAGGTGTGTTTTATCACTCGGTCTTACAAAAAGCTTTTGACCAATAGGCGTTGTCCTTAATGTATTCCTTAAAATAACGCTGATACTTTCGTTTATTGGAACATATCTTGTAAGTCCGCCCTTGCCTTTTACATAAAGTCTGCCTTCCTCCAAAGCTTTTCTTGCATCGTTGGTATCAATCCTGAAACATTCCTCCAAACGTAGTCCTGCATATCTTGCAAGAGTCATAATTGATGCAAAGTCATTGTGGTTGTTTTCAATAGCAATTCCTACCATGATGTTAAACTCACGGTTAGTCCATGTTCTGTCCACACCGCCAAAGGTACGTTTAGCTAATTGTAGTTGTTTGTTAGAGGGTAATTCGTTTCTTGTATAAGGCATATTGTCGTGGAAGAAACGAATTGCAGCAAGTTCTGTTTTTACTGTTGATGCAGCCAGACCTTTCTTTTGCATATATTCAAGATATGAAAGTATATGCTTTTCGGAAATGTTTGACAGCTTTTGTAAATGATATTCTTCAGAGAGGAATACCATAAATCTCTTGAACGCTTTTGCATAACGTTCTCTTGTTTTGAAACTGCCAACTTTTAAGTGTCTGAACAGCTTCTCAAATTGTGCTTCTAAATTCTTGTAAATTGTCATATAAAATCCTTTCTTTCAGCATACGGGCATAGATATAGCAGGTGCAATGACAGGATGTTACCTCTTGATTTCCTGATTTGAATTCTCCACAAACCGCATACCTGCAAGGGTTTATTCCTGCAAGAATCATTCCTGTCTCCATTTACGTCGCAGCAAGCCGTTTTTCTTTCGTCTGTTTCTTTTGAAACAGACTTATTTGTCAGGCTGCTGCTCCTTTTCCCCAAAAGCCAAGGTTTTTCGGGGGACCCCTATTATTTGGTTTTTAGCATATTGCCCGGTTAGTAATATTCCCGCAAATCTTGGTTGGATAAAATCCTGCGGTTGCACCCCTACCTGCTAAACTCAGGCGCTATAAAGCCGATGCTGAAATATGCCATAAGCGGTGGCATATGTATAATATTTTCACGTCCGCTAACGTGTTCGGATACCTGTCCTTATCCTTCGGATTTTTGTAAGTCTACGCATATAAATCCGTTATAAACTCTGCGTTTATTCCAACCTCGTTATTAAGATGTAATCTCTGTCCGTACAGACATACATAAGACAGTATGTAAGCTGCCGATAGGACGTTTGCTTATTAGGATTTCAAATGATGTGTTGAGCAGACACTTCCTTTTCAACCCCACTCCTCTCGAATTTGTAAACAAAAAAGCAGATGTATTCTATAATAGAATCTAATCTGCTTTTAACCTCTTATATATTAACTTTTCCTCGTATAGTCTGCCTATTCACATTAAAATGGCAGACATTTCATGTAAATCAACCTCATTTAACTGCACCATTTTTACAAACTCATCTTACTACATAAAATTACCTTTGACAATCTCAGGAGTCGCTCTTTCTTCAACTTTTTTATCTCTTTCCTGAAATTCTACTTAAAACATCATTTTTCTATTAAAATCACTCCAAACATTTGCTTTTTCTATATTCAAAAACAAATATATTTTTGTCGCTTACCTCTATAACTTGCAAAAACGGGCAGACCTATCCCTTGGATATAGTCTTTTGAAAGCCTCTTTCAAAAACCCGTTTTAACTGTAACCGTTTTAACTGCACCATTTTTACATGGTCATTTTAGCACACAAAATCTACCCTTGCAATATGTGGAGC
>JAHAZB010000075.1 GCA_018384175.1 Eubacteriales bacterium | reverse complement strand
TATAGCACATAATGATATATAAATCAATATAAAAAGTGTTGTTGCTACAAAACTTTATACAAATTTGTGTTGACTGAATGTATGCTTTTGTGAAAGTGTTATCATAAATGTAGAGACCGGCGTCCTCGATGGTCCGAAAATAAATATACAGAGTATGTGAAGTTTGATATGTAAAGGACAAAATGTAGGGGCTATTCAAGAATCGCCAGCGGGACATTCGTGAATGTCCCCTACAAAATTTTTTATCCCTAACTTGACGATATAATAAAATTTAATCCCAGTAAAACCATAGTTGAAAGAAAAATGCAGGGAAGATGCTTTCCCTGCATTATAGGCACATTATTCATCAAACATAGTAATCTGGTCGGTTTCAGGCAGGTCGATGTACCCCTCATTAACCAGCATTTCTATGTTTGTTTTTGTAAGACCTGTTCTGTTTCTTAAATCCTCAAGAGTTCTGAACTCACCGTCTGCTCTTGCTTCAACAATACTCTTTGCTGCATTTTCCGCCATACCGGGAAGAGCTGAAAGCGGCGGTCTTATTCCTTCGTCGGTAGGAAGAAAGTTTACGCTGTCCGATTTATAGATGTCAATCGGTGCAAAATTGATGCCACGTGCATACATCTCGATACAAATTTCAAGTATTGGTAAGAGGTTATCATCCTTAGGTGCAGCAGTACCGTTCTTTTTGCTCTCGTAAATGTCTGCCATCGCCTTTCGTGCAACATCAATACCCTTTGCCATTATAGTTGCATCAAAATCGTCTGCACGTACAGAGTAATATGCAATGTAAAAGGCAGTAGGATAATGCACTTTGTAATAAGCAATACGGAAAGCCATTGTAACGTATGCAACTGCGTGTGCCTTCGGGAACATATACTTAATCTTCTTACACGATTCTATATACCAGTCATCGACATTTGCTGCACGCATAGCCTCTTCGTCCTCAGGCTTTAAGCCTTTGCCCTTACGAACAGCCTCCATTATCTTGAATGCGTGTCCTGCTTCAACACCCTTGAATATCAGATAGAGCATAATATCATCACGGGTACATATTGCTTCTTTTAGAGTGGTGTAGCCCTCTTTGATGTAGTATTGTGCGTTGTTTAGCCACACGTCAGTACCATGAGACAGACCGGAAATTCTAACAAGCTCAGCAAAGGTTGTAGGCTGAGTATCTACAAGCATCTGTCGTACAAACTTTGTACCAAATTCAGGTACACCATATGTTCCAACTGTCGAACCGATATCGTCGGTAAGCTTCAATGCATCTAATGATGTAAACAAACTCATTGTTTCAGGATCACCCAATGGGATTGTTTGTGGGTCAAGGCCTGTAAGGTCATAGAGCATTTTGATTACGGTCGGGTCGTCGTGTCCAAGCTCGTCGAGCTTCAAAAGGTTCTGGTCGATTGAGTGGTAATCAAAGTGCGTTGTAATAATATCAGAATTTGGGTCATCTGCAGGATGCTGAACGGGACAAAATTCGTGAATGTTGTTCTTAAGCGGAACTACTATAATTCCACCCGGATGCTGTCCTGTTGTGCGCTTGACACCAACACAGCCTGCAGCAAGACGTTTCATTTCCGCATTTCTTATTGATATTCCATGCTCGTTTGCGTATTTCTTCACATAACCAAACGCCGTTTTTTCTGCAACAGTTCCGATTGTTCCGGCTCTGAAAACAAAGCCCTCGCCAAAATATGTTTCTGTATATTTGTGAATAGTGGGCTGGTAGTCGCCTGAGAAATTAAGGTCGATATCAGGCTCCTTGTCGCCCTTAAAACCAAGGAACGTTTCAAACGGGATATCGTGTCCGTCTTTAATATATTTGGTACCACAGTTTGGGCAAAGCTTATCCTCAAGGTCGCAACCGTGAAGACCTGTTCCGACTGGCATAAACTCAGCATTTTTACAGTTAGGACAAACATAATGGGGAGGTAGTGAATTAACCTCGGTAATGTCCGAAAGGAACGCAACAAAGGAGGAGCCTACGGAACCTCTTGAACCAACTAAGTATCCGTCGCTTAATGACTTTCTTACAAGCTCCTGAGCTATTTTGTACATAACTGAAAAGCCGTATGTAGTGATTGAATATAGCTCCTTGTCAAGTCTTTCCTGAACAACAGGTGGTAGAGGGTCGCCATATATAGCCTTTGCCTTCTTAAACGAGTCATTAACTATATCGTCCTGTGCACCATCAATTTCCGGTGGACATTTTTCTGTCGGAATAGGACGCACCGGCTCAACCATATCAGCTATTAGATTAGTATTCTTTACAACAACCTCATATGCCTTTTCCTTTCCGAGATAGGAAAATTCCTCAAGCATTTCTTCTGTTGTTCTAAAGAATAACGGTGCCTGAAAATCTGCATCGGAAAAGCCTTTGTAATGCATAAGTATTTTCCTGAACTCTGCACCCTCAGGGTCGATAAAATGTACGTCGCAGGTTGCACAGACAGGCTTATGCAGTCTTTCGCCAAGCTCTACAACCTTACGGTTAAACACCTGTAAATCCTCGTCTGTATTTACATCAGGGAAGCTCTCCGAACGTTTCATATATTCGTTATTGCCTATTGGCTGAATTTCGAGATAGTCATAAAAATCAGCGATTTTTTCGAGCTTCTCATCACTTGCGCCTTCGGTTATAGCAGTAAACAATTCACCAGCTTCGCAGGCTGAGCCTATAATAATACCTTCTCTTTTTTCTTCTATAAGACTTCGGGGAATACGTGGCTGTCTATAATAGTAGTTAAGCTGCGATGCAGAAACCATTTCATATAGATTTCGTATGCCTTTAAGATTCTTTGCTAAAAGGATGATATGATATGATTTGGTACGCATTGAAGCAGAACGCATATCAAAATGTGAGTTGAGGTCTGATAGGTTTATAAGCTCCTTTTCTCTTAAAGCTTCTATCATTTTTATAAATACATCTGCTGTTGCTTTTGCGTCATTGACCGCTCTGTGATGATTCTCAAGCAATATTTTAAGATGCTTGGTAAGAGTATCAAGACGATGATTTTTTAACTCAGGATAAAGACAGCGAGCCAAAACGACTGTATCAAGTGTTGTAAAATCGTATTCTAATCCACACCTTATAGCATCTGCTTTTATAAAGCTTGTGTCAAATGCGGCATTATGCGCGACTAAAACTGCACCTTTACAGAAATTCAGGAAGTCTCCTAAAATATTGTCAATAATTGGTGCATCTGCAACCATTTCGTCAGTTATCCCTGTGAGTTTGACAATGTTTTCAGGAATGGGGATTTGCGGATTGACAAATGTAGACCAACGCTCTACAACTTCGCCTCCTGATATCTTAACAGCACATATTTCTGTAATTCTGTCCTTACCGCAGGTAAGACCGGTAGTTTCTATATCAAATACTACAAAATCGCTATCAATTGTTTGGTCTTTTGCATTGTCTGTGATGCCTTTGCTGTCATCAACAAGGTAGCCTTCCATACCGTATATGATTTTGATTTTTTCGTTATTGCCGGATGCCTTTAATGCATCAGGGAAGGCTTGAACAACGCCGTGGTCGGTTATGGCGATTGCTTTGTGTCCCCAATCTGCCGCACGATTAATCAGCTCTTTTGCTGAGGAAACACCATCCATTGCCGACATTTGTGTATGTAAGTGAAGTTCTACACGTTTTTCTTCTGCATTGTCAACTCTTGCAGGTGGCGGCTCAGTTTCGCAGATACCGTTTGCCATAACAATAGTTTCCCTTGCGTATTCGTTATATTGTGCTTTACCTCTTACAACGACGTGTTTTCCGATTTTTAATCTGTCTTTTACTTCGCCGAATGCAGCATCGCCCTTTTCGTCGGCTTCTATGAACATCTGACAGGTGATGGAATCGGTACGGTCTGTTACATCAAATATAACAAGATGAAATGATTTACCGCTTTTTTTGCTTGTAATATCCTTGGTTTCTACGCCAAAAACCTCACCTCTGAAGCATACACGACCGCTTTCCTCGTCAATTAGTTTTATTGGAGTAAGCTCAGAGCGAATAGAAGAACCGTATATAACTTCTGTAACCTTGGCTTTACCGAGAGTTTGAGGCTTGCTGTTGTCATTCTTCTTTACGGTAATATACATTACCGGCTCATCGTCAGCTAATTCGTCATCTGTTTCCGGCTCGGTTACTCTTACACTGTTTAAGCGGTAACGTTGCTTTAGCTCTTCTTCAAAACGTGTCAGAACATCGTCTTGTACCTTGTTTGAAAGGAGCAGTTCAATTTTACGTCTGCGTTTTGATATTTTAATTTTTTCGACTTCAGCACTGATGCTTCCTGCGCTTTTTATGTCAGGGAAGACTACTTCAACTTTTGGCTTCATAATTTTGCTCCTTTCTAAAGTGTTATATTTTCTTATATTCTGATTATTTTCTTGCTCTCGCTTTTGCACGAAGGTCTGTCTGTAATATGCGCTTTCTCATTCTAAGATGGCTTGGTGTAACCTCAAGCAGCTCATCGTCCGCAATAAAGTCGAGACATTGCTCTAAACTCATCTGACGTGGCGGTACGAGCTTTAATGCGTCATCTGAGCCGGAAGCTCTGGTGTTTGTTGCGTGCTTCTTTTTACATACATTAACAACAATATCTTCGTTTCTTGCATTTTCACCGACAATCATACCCTCGTAAACTTCAACGCCGGCACCGATGAAAAGTGTTCCTCTTTCCTGAGCATTAAAAAGACCATAGGTGATAGATTCGCCGTTTTCCCAGGCAACAAGAGCACCTCTGTTTCTTGCCTGAAATTCGCCCTTATATGGCTTGTAATCTTCAAGTATGCTGTTTATAACGCCTGTACCTTTTGTGGCAGTAAGCATTTCCGAACGGTAACCGATAAGACCTCTTGAAGGTATTAAGAATTCGAGTCTTGTGTATCCGGCAGTAGTTGGTGCCATATTTACAAGCTCTCCCATTCTCTTAATAGCACCGTCCATTATAGTACCGGTGTATTCGTCCGGAACATCGGCTGTAAGCCTTTCTACTGGCTCTGACAGTACACCATCAATTTCTTTCATAATTACAACAGGATTGGAAACCTGAAATTCATAGCCTTCACGTCTCATATTTTCGATGAGTACCGAAAGATGCAATTCGCCTCTGCCGGAGACTCTGAATGCTTCGGTAGAGTCTGTTTCTTCAACTCTGAGACTTATATTTGAATCTAACTCGCGAAAAAGTCTGTCTCTTAAATGACGTGATGTAACAAACTTACCATCTCTGCCTGCAAAGGGACTATCATTGACACTGAAAGTCATTGATAATACAGGCTCGTCTATCTTAACGAAGGGAAGCGGCTCGATGCAGTCGTTTGCACATAGAGTATCACCAATATTTATGTTAGTAATTCCTGAAATGGCAACAACATCACCTGCACTGACTTCGTCTGTAACTGCTTTTCTTAGTCCGTCAAAGGTATAAAGCTTTACAGCTTTTCCAGGTAATTGCTTGCCATCTGACTTGCAGACAGTAAGAGACATTCCTGTTTTGACTTTGCCTCGCTGAATTTTGCCCACAGCAATTCTGCCGGTATATTCGTCATAGTCGATGTTTGATACAAGCATCTGGAATGGTGCATCATCCTCGCAGTCGGGGCAGGGAATATAGTTTACGATAAGCTCAAACATTTCGCGAAGGTCGCTGTTTGGTTGTTCTGGATTGTATTCAGCTGTTGCCCAGCCGTCTCTGCCTGATGCGTATATTATGGGTGTATCAAGCTGTTCGTCAGTTGCACCGAGGTCGATAAAAAGCTCTAAGACCTCATCAACCACCTCGTAAGGTCTTGCGTTCGGGCGGTCAACCTTGTTTACGACGATAATCGGCTTGAGATTAAGTGAAAGTGCCTTCGAAAGAACAAATCGTGTCTGTGGCATACAGCCTTCAAACGCGTCGACAAGCAAAAGAACACCGTCAACCATTTCAAGACCTCTCTCGACCTCACCGCCGAAGTCGGCATGCCCCGGAGTATCTATTATGTTAATTTTATACCCATTATAGTCAAGCGAGGTATTCTTTGCAAGTATTGTAATACCACGTTCTTTTTCGAGGTCGTTTGAGTCCATTACACGGTCATCAATCTGTTCATTCTCACGGAAGGTTCCGCATTGCTTAAGCATAGCATCAACCAAAGTGGTCTTGCCGTGGTCGACGTGGGCTATGATTGCAATATTACGTATTTTTTCTCTTTGCATATATGTCATCTCCAAATATATAAATTCTCACACAAAACCATAATATATCATATCATAAAAATCAGCTATTTGCAACAAAATATCTGCGATTTCAAAATTTTTATTGCAAATAATAATCTGCTGTGATATAATCCAGATATCATAGTAAAATGGTGTAATTTTGAGATAATACAATATATGAAAAGAGGTTTTCAGATGGTTTTCAATGTTAAGCTGTCAAATTCCCGTAAAGTTTCAGAATTTGTTGGTATTGCAAACAGCTTTCCGTGTACTATCAAGGCTTTTTCTGATAAGTATTCGGTTAACGCAAAGTCAATAATGGGTATGCTTGCACTTGATTTGGGTAAGGAAATTAAAATTGAAATCGAGGACAACTTTGCAGATTCCTTTGGTAAAGCAATTGAAGAGTTTATAACAGAAAAATAACAGGTTCGTTTTGAACCTGTTTTTTCTTTATCTGTATTCGTAGATTTTTACCATACCGAGTGCCGTTGCATTACTTGATTTATCAGCAGGTATGGAAATAACGTCTGCGTTGGATTTTTCGCTATGTATAATATTTATAGCTTCTTTCAGTTTTTCATGTCCGCTTATTACCACATTTTTAGGGTTAAGCTTAATAATGTAGCTTACCTCACCAAAAAGGATTACGCCCATAAAAAAGCTATATGCTTCTGAAGCGGAGCATGAGTACAGATTTTTAAGAACTCTCGTTTTGAATAGTGCAGAATTTATACTGTTTTGTTTAAATAAATTCCTGTTATTCTGATTGCATTGCAAGAACTTCTTTGGCTTCTTCTGTTGATATTGTATTAGTTTCAAGCATGGTTTTTATAACCTTTTCCTGCCTTTTGTGAGCAAGGGCGAGGTTGACTTTAGGTGAGTATGCCGATGGGGCATTTGGCACGCCTGCCAGAAGGGTTGATTCGTATGCTGTCATATCTTTTGGTTCTTTTCCGAAATATCCTATTGATGCATCATATACCGAATAGTAACCACTTCCGTAATAGATGCAGTTAAAATATAACTCAAGAATTTCGTCCTTAGAATATTCCCGCTCAAGCTTAAGTGCAGTTAAGATTTCAGCAATTTTGCGTTCAATTGTGTTATCAAGAGGGAAGTACATATTCTTGGCAAGCTGCTGAGTTATTGTGCTTCCGCCTTCTTTTAGGGACATTTCCTTAATATCAATCCAGATAGCTCTGAATGTGCCGATTATATCAAATCCGTTATGGATGTAAAATCTTCTGTCTTCAACAGACACAAAAGCATCAACGAATTCTTTTGGTAAATCCGAAATAGTACAAAAGTTTTCTTTTTGCCTGATTTGTGCAACCTTTGCTTCTATTGGTACAGATTCCGTTGCGGTAGAATACTTGATATATCCGTGTGTAAATGCAAGTACTATCAACGATACGAGCATTACAGCAAAAAAAGTGAAAAAGCTTTTAATTCTTCTCAACCCAATTCACCAACCTTTATGCACCAACAAACATAAATATAGCACTTATAACAAGAGGAACAATCAATGCTGATGCAAGTACTATACAGATTATTCTTTTTGTCTTGTCGTCAAATCTCATTTTGTTTCACCTCGCGTTTAGATTTGTTTTTCCTAAGATTTTTGAAAAAGTCGGATAATATCTGCCGACATTCATCTTCCATAACACCACCGGTTATATCGACTTTGTGCGGGAGTGATTGTGAAAGGTCTAAAACACTGCCTGCAGCACCGGATTTTTCGTCATATGCGCCAAAATATACACGTTCAATTCGAGCTGATATTATTGCGCCCATACACATCGGACACGGCTCTAACGTAACGTACATTTCGCAATCCGGAAGCCGCCAACCACCTAATTTATTGCAAGCTTTATTTATGGCATCAATTTCTGCGTGGAGAAGTGCATTCTTTTTAGTTTCACGTTTGTTATATCCTCTTGCAACAATTTTACCATTCTGGACAATAACTGCACCGATTGGTACTTCACCAATAGCAGATGCCTTTTTTGCCTGACGTATTGCATCGTTCATAAAGTCCATACAAAGACCTCCTGAATGTTCTTGCTATATTGTAACATATGTAGTCTTTTATTGCAAATATATTCTTGAAAATTAAAGAAAAATTAATATATAAAGCTTCTGATAAAAGAACTGCCTGCGGGCGTAGGAATAAGGTAGTAATTTTGTTATTCCAGAAATCACAACTTAAAAGTAGTAATTCCTACATAATAAAGAAAATCCTCCTTTTTGGAGGATTTTCGAATATCACTTAAAGTAGCTAACTCCTGCTTCGAAGAACATTTGATTTTTAGCTCCCGGAACATTCTTTGAAACATAGTCGCCGATACGCTCCGAGTGTCCCATTTTACCGAGTATTCTGCCATCGGGACTTGTGATGCCTTCGATTGCTGAAACAGAGCCATTTGGGTTCCAGTCAATGTCGTATGTTGCAATACCTTCAGGATTTACATACTGTGTAGCAATCTGACCATTTGCCGCAAGCTCTGCAATCTGTTCAGTAGATGCAATAAATCTGCCTTCACCGTGCGATAGTGCTATAGAGTGCACATCTCCGACATTTACATTTGAAAGCCATGGAGATTTATTGGTTGCTACTCTTGTAAGAGCCATACGTGAAATATGTCTGCCTATTGTGTTAAAGGTAAGTGTCGGTGCAGCACTGTCAAGGTCTCTTATTTCGCCGTAGGGAACAAGACCGAGCTTTATAAGTGCCTGGAAACCGTTACAGATGCCGAGCATAAGACCGTCTCTGTTTTTAAGCATCTGCATAACAGCATCGCCTACTGCAGGGTTGCGGAATGCGGTTGCTATAAACTTACCTGAACCGTCCGGCTCATCTCCGCCTGAAAATCCGCCCGGAATCATAATTATCTGCGAATTGTCTATACGTTTCTTCATTTCCTTAAGTGAGTAGGAAACATCTTCGGCAGAGAGGTTGCGAAGAACGAATACGTCTGCAACTGCTCCTGCATTTTCAAACACACGTGCTGTATCATATTCGCAGTTTGTGCCTGGGAATACTGGAATAAATACTCTTGGTTTTGTAAATTTTTCTCCGGCAACTGCAGGTGCACCGTTGGTATAACTGTATGTTTCAGGTTCTTTATCGAAATTACCTGCTTTTGTCGGGAATACCTTTTCAAGAGGCTTCTGCCAGATTTTGCAAGCTTCAGCAAGGTCGATTTCTATGCCACATGCAGTAATTGTTTTATTGTCTGTGGTTTTACCTATTTCAATAGCTCCATCAGTAATAGTATCCGTCTCAACTTCGAGTACGATTGAACCTGCCGGTGCGAAGAATAATAAATCGTTTGTAACATTGGCATTGAGCTCTGCGCCAATCATATTACCGAATGCCATGGTTGATATAATATCGCAAAGACCGTGAGATTTTACAGTGCATGAAGAAAGAACCTTACCGCTTTCAATTAAAGCGTGTACCTTTTCATACATTTCCTTAAGTGCATCGAAGTCAGGCATATCGTTATTATCACGTTTTAATGTGTACAGTACAAGCTTTGAACCTGCTTTCTTTATTTCCTGGGAAATAACCTTGTCAGCCTTAACCGGTGCAACAGCAAAGGAAGTAAGTGTGGGCGGAACGTCCAGCTCATTAAAGCTTCCGCTCATAGAGTCCTTACCACCAATAGCAGCAATGCCTAATTCGAGCTGAGTGCGGTATGCACCTAAAAGTGCAGCGAATGGTTTGCCCCAACGCTTAGGGTTATTACCAAGACGTTCGAAATATTCCTGGAATGTGAGGTAAATCCTCTTGTAGTCAGCACCTAAAGCGACAGCCTTTGAAACTGATTCGATAACAGCATATGCAGCACCATGGAATGGGCTCCAGCTTGAAAGGTACGGGTCATATCCGTAAGTCATAACTGTTGCAGTTGTGGTTTTGCCGTTGAGAACAGGAACCTTTGCAGCCATACCATCGGTTGGAGTTAACTGATACTTACCACCAAAAGGCATAAGTACAGAGTTTGCGCCGATAGTAGAGTCGAACATTTCGCAAAGTCCCTTTTGTGAACAAACGTTAAGGTCTGAAAGTGTTTCAAGCCACTTGGCTTTAACATCAGTTACAATCTCGGGTGCAAATGTGCGTTTTTCTGAGTCGGGAAGAACAACTTCGATATCTGTATTCTTTGTAGCTCCGTTTGTATTAAGGAAGTCTCTTGAAATATCGCATATTGTTTTGCCTCTCCAGTTCATAACAAGACGGTTTTCATCAGTTACAGTTGCAACAATAGTAGCCTCCAAGTTCTCGTTGTTTGCATATTCGATGAATTTCTCTGCGTCATCACTGCGTACAACAACAGCCATTCTTTCCTGTGATTCTGAAATAGCAAGCTCTGTTCCATCAAGACCGTCATATTTCTTTGGAACTTTATCAAGGTTAATTACAAGACCGTCAGCAAGCTCGCCGATAGCAACGGATACACCGCCTGCACCAAAGTCGTTACAACGCTTAATTAAAGTTGTAACCTTGCTGTCTCTGAATAATCTTTGTATTTTTCTTTCAACTGGAGGATTACCCTTTTGTACTTCACTTCCGCAAGTAGTTACAGATTCTTCGGTATGCGCCTTTGAAGAACCTGTTGCACCACCTATACCGTCTCTGCCGGTTCTGCCGCCAAGAAGAACAATTACATCGCCCTTAGATGGACATTCTCTTATAACATTGCTCTTTGGTGCAGCACCGATTACAGCACCAATTTCCATACGCTTTGCTGTGTAACCGCTGTGATAGATTTCAGCAACCTTACCGGTTGCAAGACCAATTTGGTTACCATATGAAGAATAACCTGAAGCGGCACCTTTAGTGATTTTTCTCTGCATAAGCTTACCGGGGAGAGTTTCTGCAAGTGTTTTTGTCGGGTCGCCGCTACCAGTTACACGCATTGCCTGATATACATAGCTTCTGCCTGATAACGGGTCTCTGATTGCGCCGCCAAGGCATGTTGCAGCACCACCAAAAGGTTCGATTTCTGTCGGGTGGTTATGTGTTTCGTTTTTGAACATAATAAGCCAGTCCTCATCCTTGCCGTCGACATCAACGGGGACAACGATACTGCAGGCATTTATTTCTTCAGATTCGTCTATTTCTTTCAAAAGACCGCGCTTTTTGAGCTGTTTAACAATGATAGTTGCCATATTCATAAGGCAGGTATCACGGTCAGGAGCATAAAGCTCGGCTTTTGCCTTCTTATACTCATTATAAGCATCAGAAATCAGGTCTGAATACTTACCATCAGGAATTGTAACACTATTGATTCTTGTTGAGAAGGTAGTATGACGGCAATGGTCTGACCAGTATGTATCAATCATACGAAGCTCTGTTACAGTAGGGTCGCGCTTTTCTGTATCTCTGAAATAAGCACGGCAGAACTCTAAGTCATCGCTGTCCATAGCAAACCCCATTTTACTAAGGAAAGCATCGCTCTCGGCCTTGTCCATATCGCAAAAGCCGGTAACAGTTTCAACATCAGCAGGAATATCTGTTACCATTTCGAGAGTCGATGGTTTGTCTAAAGATGCCTCTCTTGCTTCAACGGGGTTTATAATATATGTTTTAACCTTGTCGAGGTCGTCTTTTGAAATATCACCTGAAAGAATATAAACCTTAGCAGAACGTACACAAGGGCGTTCTTTCTCTGTGAGAATGGAAATACACTCCTCACAGCTTGCAGCTCTCTGGTCAAACTGACCGGGGAGGTACTCGACAGCAAATACCTTGTCTGCGCTGCTTACTTCAATCTCGTCGTCATAAGCATTGTCAACAGGAGGCTCTGAAAATATAAGGCCTCTTGCACGTGAATATTCTTCATCAGAGATTCCTGAAACATCATAACGATTCAGTACTCTGACATCAGAAAGAGAGGTGAGTGATAAATTCTCTCTTAAATCTGTCAATACACCTTTGGCTTCAATATCAAAGCCGGGTTTCTTTTCAACATAAATTCTTCTGACTGCTTCCATAATATATTCGTCCTTTCACAATAGTTGAGCAAATTTATCTATTATATAT
>JAHAZB010000034.1 GCA_018384175.1 Eubacteriales bacterium | reverse complement strand
ATTTACGCCAAGTACCACATATGCTGCTTTACTGATAATCTGATGATTCTCGCGCAGCTTATAGTGAATAGCATCCATGAAGATAAACGGATAGTATTCTTCAAGAGGACGATTTTGCCATTCGTTTACTTCGGGAAGTATCTTTTCGCTGATTTTAGAAACCAATTCAGATGAAATATCAATATCATACAAATCTTTTATCTGTTCTTGGATATCACGGGTAGACATTCCGTGCGCATAGAGGGATAATATTTTATCCTCAAGTCCATCTGCATTACGCTGATATTTGTCAATAATTTTTGGCTCATATTCACCGTTTCTGTCACGAGGTACGGAAATCTCAACTTCGCCAAGCTGGGTCTTCATTTTTCTTTTGGTAGAACCGTTCCTGTAGTTTTTCTTTTCCTCGCCGGACTCAGTGCGAGCGTGCTTATCGTAACCTAACTGTTCATCCATTTCGCATTGCAGCACCTCATTTAGTACATCTGCAAACATGGATTTGATGCTTTCCATAATATCGGTTGTGTTTGTGAAGTTCTCACTTTTTACATATTCCTTGATAAGTTCCTTTGGGATTTTCATGTCGAAAAACCTCCTTGATAAAAATTATTTCTACCATAATTTTCACCAAGGAGGTTCGTCTTTATACTATTTACACAACTTTTTCCGCGCCGTCACCATAAATTCATTTTCAAAATTCTGTCAAGGTTAAAACAAGCGCCTACGGCGACCTTGACAGAATTCCAAAAATGAATTTATGGTAGTTACAGCGATTGAAGTCCGGTAAGTAGCAAAATCAAATTTTGGGTATTTTTTGACTGCACATATCTTGACAATTCCAGAGGAAGTCAATATACAAGCGAAGACTTTCGCAAGGAACTGAAACGGCTTGGAATTACGCAGAGTTTAAGCGGTACAGGACATTGTTATGATAATGCAAGGATGGAAAGCTTTTTTGCAACATTAAAAAAAGAGAAGCTGTATCAAATTCCTACATATAGAATGACAATAGAGGAAGTAAAAACCATTGTTTTCAGATATATATTCGTTTACTACAATCGTATTCGCATACATACAAGCAATCCGAATGGTTGGCCGCCGCAAAAATATCGCGATATGTACAACACGACATTGAAGGCAGCAGCATAATCAAGGCTTCAATCGCTCTATCAGATTGTATTCATTTTCAAAATTCTGTCAAGGTTAAAACAAGCGCCTACGGCGACCTTGACAGAATTCCAAAAATGAATTTATGGTAGTTACAGCGATTGAAGTCCGGTAAGTATGAAAATCAATTTTTTGGTATTTTTTGACTGCTGATATCTTGACAATTCCATCACAATATTACTATATTATATCACTATTTTACATTTACATTACAAGGAGAAGTGGTATATAATTAATACATAATAGGGTAGTGTATTTTGGCTACTCTAAATAATTAAATAAGGAGAGTTGTTATGGAAACGAAAAAGGCAAAACTTAAAGTTGTTTCATGTCTTTTAACGGCTGTTTTGAGTGTTAATGTGTTACCATTTTGCGTGGCAGCTCAAAAAAACAATGAAACAATTGACATCAATTCGAGAATTTCGAATGCGGCTTATCATCATTATGTTTATGCACAAGTGGGGAAAACCTCGGTTACAAATGACGAAAATTCAAATTTGACATACGATAATGGTTGGATTTTTAACGAAATTAAAGGAAAAGATGCGTTGCTTTCTTCTGCAGGTGCAACAAATAACCTGTTCATTACACCTAATAGTGACTATTGGGTAGAAAATAGTAACAGTAAGGTTGCAGTTAGTGTGGAATACTACGATTCTGATGATGCATCATTCAGCGTATTATATTCAACTGAGGAAATTGACAATTACAACACAATGGGAACTGTTGTGACTGAAGGAACAAATACATGGAAGACAAAGACATTTTATGTTGACGATTACACAACCAAAAGCTCAATTCGTATTGTGACTCCGGGTTGGCAGATAGGAAGCCTGGCTAAGGGAGCTTTGTATATCGGAAATATTTTTGTAGAAGAGGACAAGACCGAGCATCCTGTTGAAATTACACCAAGTAATGGCGTGAGAGGTCTTATCTATGATTACGGTTCATCAGACAGTATGATGCTGAATTATGATAATTTATCAGGAAATGACTATGTTTCTGTTCAAACAAAGTACACTATAAAAAATAATGAAGGAACAGTAGTAAATGCTGGCGAAGTAAACAGCTTTGCTATAAACAACGGTGAGTCTATTCAAAAAAATATCAACACAGGAGTAGCTGCTTGTGGAACATATAGCATCTCCTTTGATGTGAAGACAATTGACTCAAATGGCGTTTATGGGCTATATACCGATTCGGCTGAATTTTCGGTTGTAAGAACTGTTGATTCTGGCAGCGGCAGACATCCATTAGTAGGAGTTACAGCTGACCTAAGAGGCTATCAGCAAGACAACCTTCCTGCTGTTAAGGGTATTTCCAAAATAGGTATTTCAAACTTCAAGGCGGCATCTTATTGGGATGAAGTTGAGAAAACAGAGGGAGTTTATACCTATAATGACTTGACTATGAGTTGTGATAGTTATTTGAAACAGGAAGGTGTAGATACAATATATGTTGCAACACAGATTCCAAGTTTCTATAATGGCGGGAACTCAAATCTCTACTATACTGATAATGCAAAGGCAGCATACGGAAAATATGTTGTTGATCTTGTAAAAAAGACAGGAGCTACTCAGGTTGAAATCTTGAACGAAATCAACCATAACGGATTTAATCACAACTGGGGCCATATGTTATACAACGGTTATGCTTCCTATGTAAAGGCGGCATACGATGCACTTCAAAGCAGTGGGCACTCGGATGTAGATATTATAGCAGGTGCACTTGCAGGTGCAGATACTGATTGGATAAAATCGTTTAAACTCCATAACGTTTTGTCTTTTGATTTTAAATACTTTGATAAATTCAGTTATCATACATATTATTATGGTGGATTTGATGCAGCAGACTTCTCTGATAAGATTGACGAAATACATGAATTAACAGGAAAGCCTGTAATCATTTCTGAGCTTGGTTGGTCCTCTGCAGATGATGTAGAAACAACAGCCAGTGGTGTTAAGATGTATCAAAAAGCTTCATATATTCCAGAGGCGCTGTTGATTGCTCAGTCAAAGGGTACAGATGTTGTGGAAGGTGTTTACCTATATACACTAAGTGAATGGGGCGAATACAATAAGTCAAGAGACTACAAGTTCGGTATTATGAAGTCACCATCAGGTAACGGTGCAACAGATACATATGTATCGCTTGCTGCATTCTGCAATTTCTTCTGGGATGCGGAATTCAACAAGCAGATAAACAAGAACAACTTCGAAACAGTTGCAATGGACTTTACAAGAGAAGGCAAACAAAATATTGCAGCTCTATGGACTTCTATGGATAGCGACAAGCTTGCAATAGACCTTGGTTGTTCAAGTATCAATGTATATGATATGTACGGAACACCAAAGGGAGAGGTTAAATCATCTGACGGAGTTTTCTCCTTTGATTTATCAGTAGAGCCTATCTATATCGAAGGAAACTTTACAAAGTTTGAAGAGGCTCAAACTGTTATTTCACAAGATTATTCAAAGGTATATGCAAGTGCAAATGACAGCTTTGAAATAACGCTTACAGATGAACAGGCAAGAAACCTGAGCGTAGAGCTTGATTATAATAAGGATGCATTAACTGTTGAATGTCCTGAAGAAATGATAAACGGCAATCTTGTTCTAAAGGGTATTTCAGGAACAGATAGTGGATATTATCATATTGGAATTAAGCTTTATGATGATAGCGGAGTTTATTATGTAGGTCAGACAGCTGTTGAGATTGATGCAAACGGTCATGGCGTAAGAGAAGAAACAACTGTTTCCGGTGCTGCAGCTTCCTATGATAATGAAACAAGAATTGCAACTATCGCAGGAACTATACAGAATTATGGACCGAATGACAATGTTACATTGCTTGTACAATCCGACAGTGACAAGAGCATTGCGTACATCCGACAGTTAAAGCTGATTGACTCAAATTTATTTACACAGTTCAAAATGCCTGATAACGCAAAGGGAAGCTATACTGCAAAAATTTGCGGAAGCAACTTTGCTACATCAGTAGAACTTGCAGAAACAAAAATAGTTATTGAAGAGCATGAAGAAGATGACTCAGGCAGAGTTACAAACTTAACCGGCGGAGTCAGCATATATGATAAGGAAACAGGAGTTGTTACAATCAACGGAACTCTGAACGACTGGAAGAGTAAAGATAAAGTGACATTCCTGGTTACAGAGGACGGATTTACAGGAACAGAAGCATCAAAGATTAAGTTTATATCACAGGCAAAACTTAGTGGAAATACCCTTGATTATAAGTTTAAGATGCCTAATAATTCCCTGGGACATTTTAATGTATTTGTTTTCGGAGATAAATTCGCATCAAAAACAGGACTTGGCTTCAATACAGAAGATACAGCGTACATTACTGGCTTTGATATTGCAGGAACAAGCACAATCACAGCATCGGCACAGGCACAAAACATCTTTGATAAGGCTAAGAATGTAACCATATTCATTGCACAGTATGACGAAAACGGAAGTCTTTTGACACTAAAGAGTGAAGATAAGAGTATCCCTGCAAATACTGTTGAAATGGTACCGTGCTCATGCTCTGCCGAAAAACACGCTGATGCAACACTTGTTAAGGCGTTTGTATGGGATAACCTCAGCGGATTGTATCCATTAGCAGACGACATTGATTTAAAATAAAAGAAGCATGGAGGAAATACATGAGAAAGTTACTACATAGTTTACTTGCTCTATCCATATTAGTTTCAAACATTTCCGTATATGCCACAACAGATACTAGGTCAGAAGAAGTACCTCTTAAGACAATTCAGGAAAGAATTGCATTAGCTGAAGAAAAAGGTAACAAATATGCATGTCTTGAAATTTTATCAACCGGAGTAAAACCTGTGAATATGTCAGCAGACATAAATTCAAGCTATACCCAAACAACAATAGACGGAAAAGCGTGTATGCAAAGAAGTGCAAATAATTCAAATAGTAACATGTTTTTCAATATAAATGATGATTATTGGTCTGTTGATACGCCTAACAATGTAGCAATAACGATAGAATATTACGACTGTAAAGACGCATCGGTAGGTGTGATTTATCAGCCATATGGCTGGGATACAATGCACGAGCTTGAGATGATTTTGACAGAGGGAACAAATACCTGGAAAAGCAAAACCTTCTATATAAATGACTTTGTTACCACCTCAGGTACCGATATCAGAATCAGGGCCCAGGCATATCAGGCATCAACCTACGGACAAAAACCAATCATTCTCGGAAACATTTTCGTTGAAATGGGAGCTACCGAGCACTTTTTGAATATTCATGCTGAAAATGGCTATGACGGAATGATTTACGATTATGGAAAATCGGATATGATGACCTTAGTGTGCACAAACACAAAAAAGAGTCCGTCAAAAACTTCCATACATTATCTGATAAAAAATAATGAGGGAAGGGTCCTGGCAGAGGAAACCTGCGATGAGCTTAGTCTCGGTGCAGGAGAAACTCTACAAAAGGAGATAAAAACCTTTGTAAAGGATTGCGGAACATATACCATCACTTACAAAGCAGCTACTGTCTTTGAAGACGGAACAACTGAGGAGTACGAACAAGTCCGGGATTTTTCGATAGTGAGAACTATGGAAGAAGGGGACGAAAGAAATGATATTGTTGCAGTTTGTGCCCATGTTGAAAGATTCCAGTACGGTGGCAAGGCTACAGCAAGAATGCTGAAAAGAATTGGAATTTCCAGTTGGAGAGGCGACGGTAACTGGAATAACACAGAAGTTTCGCAAGGAACATACAAGGACGATGCAGTAATTGCAGATGTCCGTGAGTATATGCAAGAGGACGGAGTAAGCACAATGCTTGTTGCCGGAAATATCTCCAATCTTTATAACGGCGGCAGAGGCGACAGATGGTATGTGGACACAGAGGATGCCCTGAGAGGATATGGAAATTTCGTAGAGCATCTTGCTACTTTGGAAGGTCTTAAATACATTGAGGTAATTAATGAATTTAACCATTCCGGAATAAATCAGGCCAAGATGAGCATTGAGGGGTATATCAAATACTGTAAGGCTGCGTATGAAGCGGTGCAGAAGGTAAATCCTGAGATTAAGGTTATTGCCGGAGGTCTGGCAGGTTACGATACTGCGTTTATTGAAAGCTTTATGGAAAAAGGCGGTCTTGCATATTGTGACGGTATAAGTTATCACCCGTATCAGTACGGAAGCTTCAATCTGGCTACCTTCAATTCACAGACTGACCGTACAAATCAACTTGCTGTTAAATACAGTGGTGAGACGAAGCCGATTTATCTTACCGAGATGGGTTGGTCAACTGCAAATGACGAAAAGATGAATCATAAGGGAAGTGCAGAAGAGCAAAGACGAAGCTTTTTGCCGCAGATGCTTGTTTCAGCACAGTACAGAGGCGGAATAGAGAAGATTTATTACTACTCTGCACTAAAAATGGGTGTTGGGCAGGATGACAGAGAGCACAATTTCGGACTTATCAATTACCGTGACAGTATAAATGGCGGTTCGGCAACAGATTCCTTTGTAACAATGGCAGCACAATGTAAGTTCTTTGCAGGAGCAATTCCAAAGAGAGCTATTGAAAAGAACGGCTTTGAAACAGTTGGCTATGAATTTGAAAGAGCGGGAAAGAAAAATATTGCCGCACTCTGGACATCAAAGGCTAATGCAGAAATCACGGTAAACTTAGGCTGTGCATCGGTTCAGCTATACGATATGTATGGCACACCAAAGGAAGTCCTTGTAGGGCAAGACGGAAAATATACATTTAACCTGACAGATAATGTTATATATGTTGAGGGAGACTTTACATCCTTTGAGGAGGCAGAATCAAGCAGTATAAGTCAGGATAAAACATCAATATCAGCTATAAAGAATGACAGCTTTAAGTTTTCTATAACCGATAGTAAAAATCGGAATCTAAAAGTAAAATTGGATTTTGACAAGGAAGTATTTGAAGCGGATACGGACTATGAGCTAATAAATGGTACCTGCAACATTAAGGCAAATACCAAGGATAAAACAGGTAACTATCATATTTCGGTCACGGTGTATGATGACAATGCAATATATTACATAGCCCAGATGCCGATAAAAATCACATCAGAAGTGTTGGATATTAAAATGCAGACTTTGCAACCGAATAAGAATGATTCACTTCATTGGGTTACAGAGCTTACAATTACAAATATATCCAACGAAAATCAGATTTCAGGCAAATGCAAAATTGTAAAGCCTGATAAGTTCAAATCACGGGAAAGAACCTTTACAAACCTTGCTCCGGGCGATGCGATAACCATAAGATTGAATATCCCGGAAATGTTAGTGAAAAGACCGGAAACTATTGCCGTAGAGGTGGAAAACTCAAGGGGAGAAATTACAACTATTTCTTCAAACCTTGACTTTACATCAGCCAATTTCGCTGATAAAAAGCCTAAAATTGACGGTATGGTAAGTGCCGGTGAATGGAACGCACCGCTTCTTGGCGAAGACCGAGAAGAAAAGACGTATATGCTTTTATCAGGTGCAAAATGGGGTGGAGTTTCGGATTTGAGCTGTAATATGAAGATGCTTTATGACGAGGATTACCTATACATGATGTGCAAGGTTCGTGACAACATATTCTGTCAGGAAGAAAAAGATGGTGATATGTGGAAGGCAGATTCGGTACAGATTGCGATACTTGAGGATAACACTATTGGTATCGAGGCTCAAGCACTTGCCTTTACAGAACTTGCAATAGGTAAAAACGGCAAGGATGTTACATTCTACCGACATTCGAGTATGAGCGGTAAGCCAAGTGGCAGGTTAGAAACCTGTGAAGGTATAGTTTCGTCGGTTGGTGGTTTTACCACATACGAAGTAAAAATTCCGTGGACAGAGCTTTTAAATTCCGACCATAAAGCGGAAAAGGGTGATGTATATGCCTTTTCTATGCTGGTAAATGACAGCGACGGAAACGGCAGACGCGGATTCATCTGCTACAATGATGGTATCGGTAACGAAAAAAATCCGTCAAAGTTCGGTAGATTACAGTTAAACTAAAGGGTAGAATCCCTTTTGAAATATTAAAAGAAAGAAGGAAGAAAAATGAAAAATTTTAAGAAAATTATAACAGCTGTTATGGCAGCAGCAATTTCAATTTCATCATTGGCTATTCCTGCAAGTGCAGCAACAGCACCACTTGGTGGTTCAAGTGAAACACTTTTGTTTACTCAAGATTTTAGTACTGCAGATTCTGCGGTACAGGACCCAGATCCGATGTCAGAACCTCCTGTAGTAGCAAAACACTATGGTTCACAATTATGGGAAGGAGAATTTGGTCACAGTGATTCTAGTGACACCTGTCTTGTGATTTCAAAAGATCTTTCAGGTTCAGCAGCAGCGCAGATTTCAGTAGGAAATATAAAGACAACTGGTACATACAAACTTACATATAAGTTGTATCCATCAAGTGGTTCCAATATCCTTATTATCGATAGCGAACAAACAGGTGGAGCAAGAGCAAGAAACA
>JAHAZB010000031.1 GCA_018384175.1 Eubacteriales bacterium | reverse complement strand
ATAATAGGGAATAAAAGAGTTATATTAAATCTACTATATACAAGGAGGTAGAAAAAATGGGCTTTATATTGGCACTTATTGAGCGGTTGTTGTTTTTTGTTGGTTATGTAGGAGGTAATTCTTTTCCTAAACCATTGTCGCCTGCAGAAGAAAAAAAATACACTGAGCTTATGCAAAATGGTGATGAAAATGCACGTAATATACTGATAGAACACAATCTCAGACTGGTTGCACATATTGCTAAGAAATATGGTAATGAGAATAATTTTGATGATTTGGTATCAATCGGAACAATTGGTCTGATAAAGGGAATAAATACCTTTAACCCACAGAAAAATTCACGCTTGGCTGCATATATAGCACGTTGCATTGAAAATGAAATACTAATGACTATGCGAAGTAACAAGAGGCTTTCTGCTGAAATATCTTTGGATGAAAGCATCGGATGTGATAGTGAGGGTAATAATATGACACTTTCAGACACGATTGCAGTTGATAGTGCTGATGTCGAGGATGAGGTGTCATTAAGATTAGATTCTGCAAAGCTACATAAAGCGATAAAAGAAGTGTTAAAGCCGAGCGAACAGAAAATAATATGCTGGCGCTACGGAATTCATGGCGGAAAAAGAAAAACACAACAAGAAGTTTCTGAACTCTTGGGTATAAGCCGTTCTTATGTATCAAGAATTGAGAAAAAAGCAATTAAAAAACTAAAAAAGAGCTTTGAATAGAAAAAATCGGACAAAAGTCCGATTTTTTGTTATATGCTAAGCATTCTGTCAATACTTTTTCTTGCGGAGTCTATAACATCAGCACCTAAAATGATTTCCTCTCCGCCATTACCCGAAACAGCATTATATACATCAACAAGTGTGGTAAGACGCATATCATTGCAGACACAGTTTTTTGAAAGCGGATAAAATTTCTTGTTTGGGTATTCAAACTGAAGATGCTGGACAATGCTGTTATCTGTACCTATGATATACTCATTTGCATCACTTTTATCAACGTACCCCATAATAGCGGTTGTACTGCCTGCAAAATCAGCCATTGCGGTAACCTCTTTTATACATTCCGGATGAACAAGTAAGAGTGCGTTGGGGTGATTTTCCTTTGCTTGCTTTACATCAGTAGTGGTTATTCGGGTATGTACGGGGCAACCGCCGTTTATAAAGTGGAAGGTCTTTTCGGGTACTTTCTTTTCTATCCATGAGCCTAAGTTGCAGTCGGGAATAAAAAGAATTTCCTTTTGTGGTAATTTTTTTACTATTTCAAGGGCAGATGCAGATGTTACACAAACATCACACTCACACTTAAGGGCAGATGTTGTATTTATGTATGCAACTACAGCTGCATTGGGATACTGCTGTTTAAGCTCTTTTAGTTCTTCGACAGTTAATTGCTCTGCCATTGCGCAGCCTGCATCAGGGTGAGAGAGAAGAACCTTTTTATGTGGTGATAGAATTTTAACAGTTTCAGCCATAAACCGTACTCCGCACATCAGAACTGTACTCTGAGGTGCAGAAGCAGCCTGTTTGCTAAGACCGAATGAATCGCCGACAAAATCTGCAATTTCCAGTATATCATGCGTCTGATATGCGTGTGCAAGAATACATACGTCATTTTCTTTCTTCAGCTTAAGTATATTTTCCTGTAAATCTTTTGTGTTAAACATAATTACTAGCCTCCATAACAAGAGTATTATACTATCAGACTACTCAAAAGTCAATAAAAGTTTACACAAAAGTTTACATATGTATTGAAATATGTAAAATAGTGTGGTATAATGTAGCTGTTAAACGTGATTTATATACCAATTTGACGGAGATGAAATATGCAAACTGATATACTTATTGTCGGGAGTGGGTGCTCAGGGCTTTATTGTGCTTTGCATCTGCCAAGAGATAAAAAGATAACTATAATAACAAAAGCTGATGCTGAGAGTAATGACTCGTTTTTAGCCCAGGGTGGAATATGCGTGCTGAGAGATGAAGATGATTTTGACTCGTTCTTTGAGGATACGTTAAAGGCAGGCCATTACGAAAATGACAGAGAAAGTGTCAGAATTATGATTAGCTCATCCCGTGATGTCATTAGTGATTTGGTCGGGTACGGTGTGGAATTTTCGCGTGATGCAAACGGTGAATTTAACTACACAAGAGAGGGTGCACATTCCAAAAACCGAATACTCTTTCACAGGGATATTACAGGTAAGGAAATAACGAGCAAGCTTTTAGCTGAGGTTAAAAGACGTGATAACATAACAATACTTGAAAGTACAACACTTCTTGATATTATCGAGAAAAACGGCGAATGTGTCGGTGCTGTGATTACAACGAAAGATGGTAGAGTGGATACTGTAAGTGCAGAATATATTGTGCTTGCCTGTGGTGGAATTGGCGGTCTTTACAGACATTCGACAAATTTCAGGCATCTGACCGGTGATGCGATTGCAATTGCTATTGAACACGGTGTTGAGCTTAAGAACATAAATTACATACAAATTCATCCGACAACTCTCTACACCGATAAGCCGTCAGATAGAAGTTTTCTTATTTCTGAGTCTGTTCGTGGTGAAGGGGCCAAGCTTTATAATAAGGATATGGAACGGTTTGCAAATGAACTGTTGCCGAGAGATTTGCTGGTTAAGGAAGTAAAAAGTCAAATGAAAAAGGACGGTACGGATTTTGTATGGGAGGATTTGAGGACAATCCCTGAAGAGGAGCTTTTTGAGCATTTTCCGAATATCGTAGAGCATTGCAAGGAACAGAACTATGATGTAACGGAAGAATGTATTCCAGTAGTTCCTGCACAGCATTATTTTATGGGTGGCATCAAGGTTGATTATAACAGTAAAACTTCGATGGATGGACTTTATGCAATCGGTGAAACAGCCTGCAACGGTGTTCACGGCAGAAATAGACTTGCAAGCAATTCGCTTCTTGAAAGTCTTGTGTTTGCTAAAAGAGCTGCATTTGATATGACTGAAAATCCCAGAGAGGTGTCAGAACTGCCACAGATAAGTCTTGACAAATATGAAAACAGGGAAGAGCTTAAAGAAAAATACCGCAAGCTTGTCCTTGACGAAATAGAAAAAGCAAATAATGAAGGAGATAAGAAAAATGTTTGATAAAGCTACATTAAAACTAAAGGTGGACCCTCTGATACTTAGCGCATTGGAGGAGGATATTACAAGTGAGGATGTTTCTACAAACAGCGTTATGCCAACGGAAAAGATGGGAGAGGTTGACCTTATCTGTAAAGAGGACGGTGTGCTTTGCGGCATACAGGTGTTTGAAAGAGTTTTCACCCTGCTTGATGAGAAAACAGAAGTTACATTTTTTTCAGAAGACGGAAAAGCTATTAAAAAGGGTGAGCTAATAGCTAAGGTAAGAGGTGATATAAGAGTGCTTTTGTCGGGCGAGCGTACTGCACTTAATTATCTGCAGAGAATGAGCGGTATTGCAACATATACCAGAGGCGTTGCTGAGCTTTTGAAGGGTAGCAAAACTACACTTCTTGATACAAGAAAAACAACTCCCAATAACCGAATATTTGAAAAGTATTCGGTAAGAATAGGCGGAGGTTGCAATCATAGATATAATCTTTCTGACGGAGTATTGCTTAAGGATAATCATATCGGTGCGGCAGGAAGTGTTAAAAAAGCGGTTGAAATGGCAAAGGAATATGCTCCGTTTGTGAGAAAAATCGAGGTTGAAGTTGAAAATCTTGATATGGTTAAGGAAGCAGTTGAGGCTGGTGCTGATATTATTATGCTTGACAATATGACACATAGCGAAATCAGAGAGGCAATGTCTTATATTGCAGGACGTACAGAGGTTGAGGTTTCCGGCAATGTAACAAAGGAAAATATTGCTGTACTTACTGACCTTGGTGTTGATTACATTTCAAGCGGTGCTCTTACACATTCATCACCAATTCTCGATTTATCCCTTAAAAATTTACACGAAATATAATCGGAGGTCTGAGTGATGAAAGTCGAAGAACGAAGAGCAGGGATTATTAAAACTCTTACCCTTGCTAAAAAACCGGTCTCGGCAAGCAGTCTTGCAGAAGAATATGGAGTAAGCAGACAGATTATAGTAAAAGATATAGCAACCTTGAGGGAAAGCGGCTTTGCAGTTACTTCATATGCAAGAGGCTATTTGCTCGAGAAGGAGTCAAAGTATGAAAGGGTTTTTAAACTCATCCACTCTGATGAAGAAACGGAAGAAGAATTAAACATCATTGTTGACCTGGGTGGAGTGATTAAGGATGTGTTTGTGTATCATAAGTTCTATAACAAGCTGTCTGCAAGAATGGATATAAAATCACGGCTTGATATCAAGAAGTTTATGGATGATATTACGAGCGGCAAATCGAGCTTGCTTAAAAATGTAACATCAGGTTATCATTATCATACTGTATGTGCAAATAATGACATTACCTTGAATTTAATACAGATAAAGCTTAAGGAAAGAGGGTTTTTGGCTCCTTTGCAGGAGTATGAACCGACAGAACTTGGAATTGAATAAGAAAAATGACTCAGACGTATTGTTTGAGTCATTTTCTGTTATGAAGCAATGAATGTGGTGTTTCCGACCGGATATAAATAGATAATTGAAAGTCGAAATTTTACATAAAAGCCTTGAATTTTTTTGCTAAATGAGATATTATATAACGAGGAGGGATTGAAATGATAGAGCTTACAATAGTGGATAAAGACGGTAAGGTTCTGTTTGCTGAAAAGGGAAATAGTATCGACTGTGTCTACAATGCTGAATATAATGCAGGCGATAAAATTATTATACATAAAAAAGATACCGAGTTTCTATCGCTGAAGCTTGACGAAACACTTGCTGAAAGTATAATCTTTATACCGACATCAACACTCGAGTTTGAAATTCCGTTCGGCGATTTAAGACGAGGTTATGATGAGAAGGCTTTTTCGGGTAATTCACACCGTATTAAAGTCAGCGAGCCTGAGGATGCGGCATATGAGCTTAGAAATATTGCTCTTAACTCACACGACAAAAGAGGGCAGAAGAGGTATTTTCCACACGCATACGCAAACCTTGTTACACGTGAGGATGTTTGCTTTTATGAACGAAATGCGATAGATGGTATTCGTGATAACGAAGGACACGGTCCGTATCCGTTCCATTCGTGGGCAGGTGGTGCCAGAGAAGACCTTGAATACTACATTGATTTTGGCAGTGAGGTAGAGGTTGAAAAGCTGGTATTTTACCTTCGTGCAGATTTTCCGCATGATACATACTGGAAGAATATTGATGTAGAGTTTTCTGATGGTAGCCGTGTTACTGCAGAATTTGAGGAAACAAAGGATGGACAGGAGATAGTCCTTCCGGAAAAGATTGTTACAAAAACCATGCACCTTACCAACTTTAAGCAGGTGTCATTCCCACTTTCATGGGCTGCACTTTCGCAGGTTGAGGTTTACGGCAGATATATTAAGGAGGATTTAAGTAAAATGGAAGTAAGAACAGCATCAAACCCAAAAGACGTAAAGAATTATGATACAGACCGCTTGAGACAGGAATTCCACATCTCAAAGCTGTTTACAAAGGATAACACAAGAATGGTATATAGCCATATTGACAGAATTATTACTGCAGGAATTATGCCTGTATTCCAGGAATTAAGACTCGAGGCGGGAAAAGAGCTTGCGGCTGACTATTTCCTCCAGCGTCGTGAAATGGGATGTATCAATATCGGTGGTAAAGGTATTATTACTGTTGACGGAACAGAATATGAAATGAATCCGAGAGACGGCATTTATATCGGTATGGGTAATAAGGAGATAACATTTAAGTGTGTTGATACTGAAAATCCCCCGAAGTTCTATATTTCTTCATGCCCTGCACACACTTCATATCCAATCGTAAAGATTGATATAACAAAGGCTAAGAAGGTTCCTTGCGGAAGTGTAGAGGATTGTAACAAGAGAGTTATCAATCAGTACATACACCCTGAGGTTATGAAATCTTGTCAGCTTGCAATGGGACTTACTCAGCTTGAGGTTGGTTCTAACTGGAATACTATGCCAACTCACACCCACGACAGACGTATGGAGGTTTATCTCTATCTTGATATGGACGAGAATGATGCGGTATTCCATATGATGGGTGAGCCTAATGAAACACGTCATATTGTAATGCATAATGAGGAAGCTGTAATTTCACCAAGCTGGTCAATTCATTCAGGTGTAGGTACTAAAAACTACTCATTTATCTGGGCAATGTGCGGTGAAAATCAGGAATTTGACGATATGGACTTCGTTGAAACAAAGGATATCAGATAAAGATTATTTGTTTTCAATTTAATACATTCACACAAAGTGTTGGTTATGTTGTAAAGGTTTGCGGACAAGACATAATCGGTGAAAAGGGAATGGGGTGAGAATCCCCTGCGGTGAAACTGTCGGTGTGTGCATCGAAGTTTTTGCATCCGTTGGCGAAAGCCGGTCATTGGGAAACTGAGAAGGCAGGATGTGAAAATGCGGATTATTTGTCTATATGATGCGAGTCACAATACCTGCTTTGATGTTATTCTGCAAATCTGTGGAATAATGTTTTCAGATTGAGTTGTCAGCGATACTTATCTGAATTGTGGAGAATCACAGAAAGACTCAGCTGTGGTAATTTTTTGCGGAAAAATTACCACAGCTTTTTTCGTTTCACTTAATTGTAAATTAAAGTTAAGAAAAACCGACTAAAGAAGGATATGTATACCCAATGAATGAGTTCAGAAATTATCACCCGATAGTAAATTTCGTTTATTTTGTATTTGTAATCGGGTTCAGTTGCTTTTTTATACATCCCGCTTGCTTGTTAATATCGCTTATATGCGGTTTTGTATATTCAGTTATACTAAAAGGCAAAAAAGCCATTAAGACAAATTTAATATATATGTTGCCGATGGTGATTCTAATGGCGGTTATTAACCCTGCGTTTAACCATGAAGGTGTAACTGTTATTTCATATCTGCCTGATGGTAATCCGCTTACGTTAGAGTCAATAGTTTATGGTTTTGTAGCGGCGACTATGATTGTCAGTGTTATCTGCGGGTTCTCGTGCTATAACGAAATAATGACGAGTGATAAATTCATATACTTGTTTGGAAAAATTATTCCTGCAATATCGCTTGTTATCTCTATGACACTAAGATTTGTACCAAGATTTATCGGACAACTTAAAGTGGTTATAAATGCGCAAAGGTGTATTGGACGTAGTATTAGCTGCGGAAGTATAATCAAACGTACAAGAAACGTGCTGAACATTCTGTCGATTATGATTACATGGTCATTAGAAAACGCTATTGAAACCTCTGACAGTATGAAATCACGTGGCTACGGTTTAGCAGGAAGAACGTCATTTTCAATATATACTTTTGACAAGAGAGATAAAATGGCGCTGATTACTATTTTGTTTCTGGGAGCATATATAATTTGTGGTAGCTGGATGGGTGAAATGAGTTTTAACTATTTTCCGTCAATTATGATTACTGATGTGTCTGTGTACGGCTTGAGCTTGTTTGTTTCGTATTTTCTGCTTTGTATATATCCTTTAGCGATTGAAATTTGGGAGGTGAGAAGATGGAAAGCTTTAAGATTGAAAATTTGAGTTTTGCATATATGGATAGAGTAAGCAATGCTCTCAATAATATAAATATCACGATAAATATGGGCGAGTTTGTAACGATATGCGGAAAATCCGGTTGCGGTAAAACTACGCTTTTAAGGCTTTTGAAACCTTCTCTTTCTCCTTATGGTAAAATCGTAGGAGACATATACTTCGAAGGAAAGCTCTTGTCTCAGTGTGATACAAAAGAACAGACATCAAAAATAGGCTTTGTGATGCAAAGTCCTGAAAATCAAATTGTAACCGACAGAGTATGGCATGAGCTTGCTTTTGGTCTTGAGAGCCTTGGATATTCTACATCTGAAATCAGAACAAGAGTATCAGAAATGGCATCTTTCTTTGGTATACAAACATGGTTTCATAAAAAGGTGAGTGAATTATCTGGTGGACAAAAACAAATTCTTAACCTTGCATCTGTTATGGTAATGCAACCATCTGTCCTCATTCTTGATGAACCTACAAGTCAGCTTGACCCAATAGCTGCACAGGAATTTTTGAAGACTTTAGAGAAAGTAAACCGTGAGCTTGGTACATCAGTTGTTATGACAGAACATCGTCTGGAGGAAGCTTTTGCTATGTCCGACAGAGTAATTGTGATTGATGAAGGCAGAGTTATTGCAGATGCATCTCCTCGTGAAGTTGGAGAAATATTAAAGAATATCGAACACGATATGTATTTTGCTTTGCCTGCACCGATGAGGGTTTATGCACAGGTGCAAAATAGTCTTGAATGTCCGCTTACTGTACGGGATGGAAGAATATGGCTTGAAAACTATTCAGAGAATAATAAGCTTAAACCTGAGTTTATTCCAAAAACGACAAATTGTGATGAAAACCAAGACGTAGCTATTGAAATTAAAGATGCTTGGTTCAGGTATGAAAGAGAAATGCCAGATGTTATTAAAGGCTTAAATCTGACTGTGATGAAAGGTGAACTGTTTGCTGTTTTAGGCGGTAACGGAACAGGAAAAACAACAGCTTTATCACTGATATCAGGCATTAACAAGCCTTATAGAGGAAAGCTTTTTATAACCGGCAAAAGTATATCACAAATCAAGGATCTTCATAAAGGCATTTTAGGGGTTCTTCCTCAAAATCCACAGAGTTTGTTTTCTCAAAAGACCGTTTATCTTGATTTGGAGGAAATGCTTTCTGAAAGGAAGTTACAAATAAAAGAAATAGATGAACAGGTTTTTACTGTTGCGAAAATGTGTCATATCGAAAATCTGCTTGAGAGTCATCCTTATGATTTGTCAGGAGGAGAACAACAAAGAGCAGCTTTGGCTAAGATTTTGCTCCAAAGTCCACAAATACTGCTTTTAGACGAGCCTACAAAGGGTATGGATGCACATTTTAAGGGAGAATTTGCTGATATTCTACGAAGCTTGAAGACTAATGGTGTTACAATTGTTATGGTTTCTCACGACATAGAATTTTGCGCAGAGTATGCGGATAAATGTGCTATGTTCTTCGACGGTAGTATTTCTTCGACAGGAACACCAAGAGAGTTTTTCAAAGGTAAGAGCTTTTATACAACGTCAGCAAACCGTATGGCACGCACAAAGCTGCCGGATGCTGTTTTGGTTGATGATATCGTCCTTGCTTGCGGCGGTGAAATTAAGAAGAAAGATAAACATAATTGTAACTACAAACAAAAAAATTATAAGAGCGAATTGAATACTCCGAAGAAAGAGAGTAGAAGAATTTCTGCTAAAAGAATTATTCTCGGAAGTATATTTGCATTGCTTTTTGTAGTTACTACGTTATTGTCTATTTCTAATATAGATATTCTTAGCTTTTCAAATGTAAGCTTTATGGGGTTTACAACGTTGCAAATAATATCTTTATTTGAAATAGTTGTTGCTATTTTTGCGTTTTTTCCTCAAAAAGATATAGGGATTAAAGTTGTACAAGCTCCAAAAGCAGATGGTAATCGAAAAAGAAGAAATCTTTTGATAACTATTTTGATGTTGATACTGATTCCACTTACCATTTATATGGGATATTTCTTTTTTGGTAACAGAAAATATTATTTTATAAGCTTGCTCATTATACTCGAAACAATTGTACCTTTTTGTCTGTTATATGAGTCAAGGAAACCAAAGGCCAGAGAACTTGTCCTAATCAGCGTTTTTTGTGCTATGGCAGTTGCAGGCAGAGTTGCATTCTTTATGCTTCCGCAGTTTAAGCCTGTTGTTGCACTGGTGATTATAGCCGGTGTGTGCTTTGGGGGAGAAACGGGATTTTTAATTGGTGCAATTACTGGATTCGTTTCAAACTTTTTCTTTGGACAAGGACCGTGGACACCTTGGCAGATGTTTGCATATGGAATAATTGGATTCATTACCGGCATCCTTTTTAGAAGCGGACTTATTAGAAAAACAAAAGCATCTCTTTGTCTATTCGGTTTTTTAGTAACACTTGTTGTTTACGGTGGTATTATGAATCCGGCATCTGTTATTATGTGGCAGAATAAAATCACTTGGGAAATGATATTTTCTTCATACATTTTGGGACTGACTTTTGATTTGATTCATTCTGTTGGAACTGCGTTCTTTCTTTGGTTTATATCTGAACCTATGATTGATATAGTAGAGAGAATTAAGGTTAAATATGGATTGGTCGAGTAATACATATGAATGACATAGGAATCATAAATTTGACAAGGAACTGAATTTGTGTTATAATACATTTTTATTATGAAAGGAGAATATTGAATGGATACAATGGAGCTTGTCTATATTTTCAGAATAGTATTAGCAGGAATATTCGGTATGATTGTTGGTCTTGAGCGAAAGAACCGTTCAAAAGAGGCAGGAATAAGAACTCATTTTGTTGTTGCTTGCGGTGCGGCGATTATAATGATTGTATCAAAATACGCATTCTTTGATGTTGCAGAAATAGCACGTGAAGTTGGTTTTGGCGGTGAAATAAGATTTGACCCTTCAAGAGTTGCATCAACAATTGCAAGTGGAATAGGATTTTTGGGTGCCGGTATGATATTTGTACATAAGAATACGATTACCGGGCTTACAACTGCAGCTGGAATATGGGCAACTTCCGGTATTGGAATGGCAATAGGTGCGGGAATGTATTTTATAGGAGTTGGAGCTACATTTGTAATACTTTGCGCACAGCTTCTTTTACATCTTGATTTTCATAGGAGTAAAAATGCAAGAATGAAGGTTCTTTGTATAACTGATGTTGCTGAAAGCGGTTTTCAGAGTATAATGGAGAGGGAGTTTGAAGCAAGAGATATTAAAGTGCACACTACCTCGGTTAAAATGAACGACGATAGAACAAAGAATTATGTTTTTACAGTTGAGCTTCCGATTTCTGTTACGGAAGAGGAGGTAATTTCTATAAGTGAGTATAAGAGCAGTATATCGCCATTGGCATAAATTTTGGGTAAAATTCGACAATTTTGTTGTGATACAATTGATGGGTGACAAATAAAAAGGAAAATGAACTCCAAATATGATATAATGTTTAACGACCAAGAAAAACATTAGTCAAAGGAGTCATTTTCCATGAATATTTTAACATCAAAT
>JAHAZB010000006.1 GCA_018384175.1 Eubacteriales bacterium | reverse complement strand
GATATATACTATGGCAAAATTTTCATTTACACCGAGAGGTGTATGCTCGGCTCAGATTGATTTTGAAATTGAAAACGGAATTGTACACAATGTTCAGTTTACCCGTGGTTGTAGCGGCAATACTCAGGGGGTTGCAAAGCTATGCGAAGGTAGAGATGCAAAAGAGCTGATTTCACTATTGAAAGGAACTGACTGCAATATGCGCGGCACTTCCTGCCCCGACCAGCTTGCTAAAGCTTTAGAATTAGGTTTAGAGGAGATGAATAAATAATGATAAATAAGACTACTATAACCGACTATAACGGCAAAGAAGTTGCACTCTTTATGCTCGACAACCAGAACGGTCTTGTTGCTGAAATATTCAACTATGGCGGTATTATAAAAAGTCTTAAAGTAAATGGCAGAGATGTTGTTTTAGGTCGCAACACGTTTGAAGATTATCTTGATAATAACGGATATTTAGGTGCTGCTATCGGCAGATACGGAAACAGAATACAAAATTCAGAGTTCGAGCTAAACGGCAAGGTCTACAAGCTAGCAAAAAACGACAACGAAAACAATCTCCACGGCGGAAATGCAGGCTTTGATAAAAAGGTATGGTTTGCTGATGCTATTGATGCAGACGAACCAAAGCTTATACTTAAAGTCGAGAGTCCCGACGGCGAGGAAGGTTTTCCCGGCAATCTCTTAGCTACTATTACATATACTGTTACCAAAAATAATTCATTGAAAATAGAATACACCGCACAAACAGATAAAGATACGATTTACAACCCAACAAACCACAGTTATTTCAACCTCGATGGTCATTCCTCCGGTGCTATATACACGCAATCTGTTATGATAAACGCAGATTTCTATACTCCTAACACAGATGAATGTATTCCGTGTGGAGAAATCAGGTCGGTGAAAGATACACCTTTTGACTTAAACACAAAAACAAAATTTTCAGATGTTCTTCATTCTGATTTTGAACAGATTAAAAAATTCGAAGGATTTGACCACAATTTTGTACTTAAAGGCAGAGGTTTTAGAAAGATTGCAGAAGCTACATCTTCAGATGAGAGCATAACAATGGAAACTTATACCGATTTACCCGGCGTTCAGCTTTATACTGCCAACGCATTAGAAGCCGGGAATTATAAAGAAGGAGCAACCTACGGACAACACAATGCGTTTTGTCTTGAGACACAATTCTTCCCCAACTCACCGAACTTTTCTCACTTCGCAGCACCGATTGTTAAAAAGGACGATAAGTTCTATTCCGTTACAGAATATAAGTTTATTATAAAATAATCAACAACTGGTTTCTTTTCCAAAATTTATATTGAATACAAATACCAAAACAGCACAAAATACCTGTGTAGTCGACAGAAATCGATTATAAATAAGCACGGTGAAAGTGCAAAAATTTTGGAGGAAAAGAAAAATGAGTAAGTCAAAGATTGTTGTCCCCGAGGCAAAGAAGGCAATGGAGAATTTCAAGATGGAAGCTGCTAACGAAGTAGGCGTTAATTTGAAGCAGGGTTATAACGGCGACCTCACATCTAAGCAGGCAGGTTCAATCGGTGGACAGATGGTTAAGAAGATGATTGAAGATTACGAAAACAAGATTAAATAAGTAATCCTTTCGTAATCGGTGCATATTTTCTGTTAAGCTCACTGTAATAGATGATACTACAAGCTTGATATATAGAAAATAGCCACAAAAGAAGACAGACACTTCGAAAAATTTCTTTTCAAAGTGTCTGTCTTTTTCTTGATTTTTGATGCCGATAAATTTCTTGATAAAATGGCGGCTGATAAAATGATTTCATCATTATTCCCCCATCTAATATAACCTTTAATACTGTTATATCACAAAAATTTTCTTGTTTCAATAGGAAATTTGACCATTTATAACATAAAGAATATACTCCTCAAACTTGGTTAAATTTCGAATATTTGCCTCGTCTATTTAGCGAAGATACATTGAACAAGCAATCACTATTTTTCTTACAAATATGAAAAAAGCCGTAAATTACGGCTTTTTTATCATTATTCATAATCTACTACATTCACCCACGAAAGCAGGAATTCTCTTTCCTCCGGCTTACCCTTAACAGACTGAGATGCTGCTACAATCGGCATCCATTTTTGCACATATTGTTTTGCTGTATCGCTTTTTTTGCAGAACAAATCGAGATATTTCTTGGCAACATCTTCTTTCCCCTCAAGACAGAAGAGAAGATATGTTCTTGCAACATCGGCAGATGCGTTACCTCTTGTAACATGCGACCAGTCGAGAATATACATCTCACCGTCATCATTTATTATAATGTTACTAGGGTTAAAATCGCCGTGGCAAACCTTGTTATGCTTAGGCATTGCATTGAGCATTGTGTGAAGCTCGTAGCGTGTTGTAGCATCAAGGTCTGTCTGCGAAATTTTGGCATCCATCTTAACCTTAAGGCTATTAAGAGAAGGAGCAGACATTGAATGTACCTTCATCTGCAAATCTACAAACAGTTCAAGATATTCGTCATACTTATCAGGATTTTCTTCCATAAGTGTTGCAAGTGTCTTACCACTTATATAGTCGGACACAATAGCCCACTTGCCATCAATAGTTGTTACTGCGTGAATTTTTGGCGTGTTAAGACCTATTCCCTCTATTCTCGCCTGATTTAATGCCTCATTAAGAACGTCTGCCTTTGAAAAGTCTGAGTCAAATACCTTTACAACCGTATCACCGTCGCGGTAGATCGTCTTGTTTTTTCTCTTTGCAATAATATTATCAAGTTTCATAGCAATTTCCTCCCTCTTACAGATTTTCCGGTGTGCCGTAATAAGCATTGATATACATCTTCTTAATCTCGCTCATTAAGGGGTATCTCGGGTTTGCGCCTGTGCACTGGTCATCAAATGCCTGCTCGGTCATTTCGTCAAGTCTTGCCATAAAGTCAGCCTCATCTACACCATAGTCCTTGATTGAGGCTTTGATACCGACCTTTGCTTTAAGGTCATTTATTGCTTTTATCAGGTTTTCTACCTTGTCTTTATCTGATTTTCCGCCAAGACCAAGATAATCAGCGACCTCAGCATAACGTGCAAGAGTGTGCGGATGGTCGTACTGTGAGAATGTTCCCATCTTCACAGGAGTCTCAGATGAATTGAATCTTATTACACTTTCAATCATAAGTGCATTAGCAACACCGTGTGGAAGATGATGGAATGCACCCAACTTATGTGCCATTGAATGACATACTCCGAGGAACGCATTTGCGAATGCCATACCAGCTAAAGTAGCCGCATTTGCCATCTTTTCTCTCGCCTCAACATCTGTAAGACCGTTATCATATGCTTTCGGAAGATATTCAAATACCATCTTGAGCGAACGAAGTGCAAGACCGTCTGTATAGTCAGTTGCAAGCATCGAAGCATATGCTTCCAACGCATGAGTTACCGCATCTATACCCGATGCTGCTGTAAGTCCCTTTGGTGCTGACATATGCAAATCTGTATCAATAATCGCCATATTCGGCAGAAGCTCATAATCAGCGAGAGGATACTTAACACCTGTTTCCTCGTCTGTAATTACTGCAAAAGGTGTAACCTCTGAACCTGTACCTGCAGATGTCGGAATTGCAACAAAGTATGCCTTCTCGCCCATCTTCGGGAAAGTATATATACGCTTTCTTATATCCACAAAACGCATTGCCATATCCATAAAATCTGCATCAGGATGTTCATAGAGCACCCACATAATCTTAGCAGCGTCCATTGCAGAACCGCCACCGAGTGCAATTATGCAATCAGGTGCAAATGCTGTCATTTGTGCTGCACCCTCTTTTGCACATTTGAGTGTCGGGTCAGGCTCAACATTAAAGAATGTTGTGTGCATAATGCCCATCTCGTCAAGTTTGTCTGTTATAGCTTTTGTGTAGCCATTCTGATAGAGGAAGTTATCTGTTACGATAAATGCTCTCTTTTTGCCCATTACTGTTTTAAGCTCATCAAGTGCAACAGGCAGACAACCTTTCTTTATATAAATCTTTTCAGGGCTTCTGAACCAAAGCATATTTTCTCTCCTCTCAGCAACCGTTTTAATGTTTAACAAGTGCTTTACACCAACATTCTCTGAAACCGAGTTGCCGCCCCACGAGCCACAGCCAAGTGTCAAAGACGGTGCAAGCTTAAAGTTATAAAGGTCGCCGATACCGCCCTGAGATGACGGTGTGTTTATGAGAATACGGCAGGTCTTCATCTTTTCCTGGAAAAGAGCTATTTTATCATTCTCTGTTACATTGTTTACATAAAGCGATGATGTATGACCATATCCACCGTCCGCAATAAGATGCTCCGCCTTTTCTATTGCATCTTCAAACGTCTTTGCCTTGTACATTGCAAGTACAGGGGAGAGCTTCTCGTGTGCAAATTCCTCAGAAAGCTCTACCGACTCAACTTCTCCTATAAGGATTTTTGTAGTTTCAGGTACTTGGACATCTGCAAGCTTTGCAATATTATAAGCAGTCTGGCCAACTATCTTGGCATTCAATGCACCATTTATGATTATTGTCTTTCTTACCTTTTCTGTTTCATCTGCTGTCAGGAAATAACATCCACGTGCCACAAATTCCTTTTTGACCTTGCTGTAAACTTTATCAAGAACAATAACCGACTGCTCAGATGCACATATCATACCATTATCAAAGGTCTTTGAATGGATGATTGAGTTTACGGCAAGAAGAATATCAGCAGTATCATCTATAATTGCAGGAGTATTACCGGCACCAACACCCAAAGCAGGCTTTCCGCTTGAGTATGCAGCTTTTACCATTCCAGGACCTCCGGTTGCAAGTATAATATCAGCCTCTGCCATTATTGTGTTTGTCATCTCAAGACTCGGAACATCAATCCATCCTATAATTCCCTCAGGAGCACCGGCTTTAACCGCAGCTTCAAGTACAATTCTTGATGCTTCAATTGTGCTGTTCTTCGCTCTCGGATGCGGACTGATAATAATACCATTTCTTGTCTTAAGTGCAATGAGTGTTTTGAAAATTGCAGTCGAGGTTGGGTTTGTTGTCGGAATAACCGCCGCAACCAATCCTATCGGCTCTGCAATCTTTTTAATTCCGTATGCTTTATCCTCTTCCAGAACACCGCAGGTTTTAGTATTACGGTATGTGTTATAGATATATTCAGAAGCATAATGGTTTTTGATTACTTTGTCTTCAACTACACCCATACCCGTTTCTTCAACTGCCATCTTCGCAAGTGAAATTCTTGCTTTATTTGCGGCTGTTGCAGCTGCAAGGAAAATTTTGTCTACCTGCTCCTGTGTATAGGATGCAAATATTTTCTGCGCTTCCTTAACACAGGCAATCTTTCGGTGAAGCTTTTCTACACTGTCAACTATTTCGTAATTCTTTTTTTCCATATTGACATCCTCCATATGCTGTTTTATTACAAAAATTAAACAATCTTTATTGTTTGTTAAAATTTTAACACTATTGTTATACTTTTGTCAATCTTTTTTTGAGATTTTTTTCCTTTTCTATGTTTTGTAC
>JAHAZB010000072.1 GCA_018384175.1 Eubacteriales bacterium | reverse complement strand
ATATTCCAAAGGAATTCTATGTATATTTATTATACTTTCAGTTTACCTTATTTTCATAAATTATCAATGCTAAATTCTGTACTGTAATGCCATTTTTCTGTGTAATTACAAAAAAGAACGTATTTCTACGTTCTTTAGTTACAATATTTAAGAACAAAACCATCTCGGACACTGCAATTAACAACCTTCAATTCTTTCACTCCAACAGCATCTGCAATTGCTCGAAAGATGACTGCACCAACAATTACTGTATCAACTCTGCTTTTGACTTTTTGGCGAAGAATATTTTCTGCATTTTCATCAAAAGCCAACGCAATTAGCCTATCCAGGTCATCAATACTAATAACGTCTTTATCGCCAAGCTTTTCAATTGCTCTTGCTGTGCCACCGAATATGTATAATACATCCGACTTAAAGTTGATTGTAATTTCTTGTTTTATATACTTATATATATTCTGCATTTCTGTCCGGTTTGGCAATATACCCGATACAAACTTATTTTTAATACGCTTTACTCCAACAGGATAGGAGTTACCGCTAAACTCACTTGTATCAAATGCTATTACCTGACAGCTTCCACCGCCAAGGTCGATACCTACTCCGTTTTTTGCAAGTCTTTGCAAGCTCATGAAATCACATTCGGTTTCTTCTTCACCTGACAGAACAGTGATTTCTGTACCGGTATAGTCTTTTATGTATGCCACAACCTCGTCTGCATTCTTAAGTTCGCGAAAAGCAGATGTAGCAAAAGCTCTAGGCTTAACCGCAAACTGCTCTGCCATAACAGATAATGTACCAACTACATTAGAAAGCCATATAACCCCAGCAACAGTCAAGACACCGTCAGCAGTATAATCAAGAAGCTTTGATACTACTCCCTGACTGAACATTTCATTCATGTCCTCATCATAAACAACTGCACGGATAGTATTTGTACCTATATCAATTACAGCATTCATCGTCTTTTCTCAAGCTCGTCAAAAATATCCTGCCAACTCATATCATTATCGACAAGCATAACTGTCATATGATAGAGAAGGTCTGCAACCTCGTACTGAATTTCAGACTTACTCCTGTTCTTGCCCGCAATAACAACTTCAGCAGCTTCCTCGCCGACTTTTTTGAGTATCTTATCCTCGCCTTTATCAAACAGGTAGTTGGTATAGCTACCCTCCTGAGGGTTCTTCTTTCTATCCTCTGCAACAGCCTGAAGTCTCGGAAGAATATCAGCACCGCTCTCTTTCGGACGATCTGTAAGCTTTCCATCTTCAACACGGCGATAGAAACAGGTATCGTTACCTGTATGACACGCAGGTCCGTCAGGATTGACACTTACAAGCAGACAGTCCTCATCGCAATCCACGTCAACAGAAACAACATTCATATAATTACCACTCGTTTCGCCTTTTACCCATAGCTCATTTCTACTTCTTGAGAAAAAGGTTGCCTTCTTTGTTTCCAAAGTCATTTTAAGGCTTTCCTCGTTCATATAAGCAACCATCAAAACCTTCTTACTTACATTATCCTGTACAACAGCAGGAACAAGACCTCTATCATCAAATTTAATTTTCATATCCTCCATTATTTTCTGCCTCCTACACTTATTGCCTCTTTAAGACTGATACTGTCGGTATAAAGAGCCTTACCGACAATTACACCCTCTACACCGGTCGATATCAAAGCCTTGATATGCTCAATACTCCCTACACCGCCCGATGCGATTATGTCCATATTTGTTTTTTCTACCATCTCACGCATAGCCTCAACATTCGGACCTGCCAGAGTTCCGTCTGTTGCAATATCGGTATAAATCACCGTCTTTACGCCAAGTGATTCCATCTTCTTTGCAAATTCAACCGCACCGAATTCCGATACCTCTTCCCAGCCTTCAACGGCAACCATTCCATCTTTTGCATCAATACCGATTACAATTCTATCACCATATTTTTCTACCGCCTCACGAACAAAATTCTCGTTTCGAACGGCAGATGTTCCTATTATAACACGATTTACTCCGCAGGATAACTTCTTTTCAATATCATCCATCGTGCGTATTCCTCCACCTGTCTGTACAGGTACACTAACAGTTTTGCAGATTTCACTTATAATTGCAGCATTTACACCATGTCCGTGTTTGGCACCGTCAAGGTCAACAACATGGATAAACTCACCGCCCTCGTCTTCCCATTTCTTAGCCATTTGGGCAGGATTGTCGCCATAGACAGTAATCTTATCAAACTGACCTTTTAAGAGTCTTACACAATTACCATCCTTGATATCTATTGCAGGATAAATTCTCATTCTTTCACTCTCTCCCTGAAGCCTTCAACTATTGACATTATTCTCTCTGTATGCATCTTCATACTTACGCGGTTTACCACAAACCACGCAGAAAGCGGACATACTTCATAAAGCACTTCAAGTCCGTTTTCTTCAAGAGTCTTTCCACTTTCTACTATATCGACAATCACATCAGATAAGCCAACAAGTGGCGCAAGCTCAACCGAGCCATTTAGCTTTATAAGCTTAACCGTCTGACCTTTTTCATCTCTGAAAAACTGTTCTGCAATATGCGGATACTTCGATGCAACCTTCAAATTGTTTACAGAAAACATTTTATCCTTCATTTCAGGCTTTCCGCAGACACACATTCTGCATTTACCGAAATTGAGGTTAATCATTTCATATAGGTTTCTTCCCTCTTCCAAAAGAGTATCCTTGCCAACAATTCCAATATCAGCTGCACCGTACTCGACATAAGTCGGAACGTCGGAGGCTTTTACCAGAATAAACTTCATTTTATTCTTTTCATCTGTAAAAATCAGCTTGCGTGATTTTTCCCTCATTTCGGAGCAGTCCATATCAATAGACTCAAACATATCCATTGCAAGTTCAGCAAGTCTGCCCTTTGCAAGAGCTACCGTTAAATACTTCATATCAAATAAATCCTTCCATTAGTGATGATGTCCGCTGTCGCAGTCGTGATCATGATGATGACCGCCACAGCCGCAATCACATTCTTCATCCTCGTCATCATAATAGCCCAAAAATTCCTGTGCCGTAGTCTCTGTTATCTCATTTCGGATAAAGTCCTTAATCTGAACTTTCCCATCAGGATATATACGCATCATTGCGCCGGCACCAACAATTTGCGAATACTTTTCACACTCTGTATAATCTCCGTCGCCAATATACTGTTCAATCTGGCAACCATTAAGACGAAGTGTGTATGCCATATCATATGCAATACCTTCAGCATTAACCTCAGGAAAAATCACCGTCATAGCAGGTGCAGACGAAGACTCCACACCTTTAGAACGAAGTGCCGTCATTATGCGATTTATACCGAGTGCAGCTCCGACAGCACCTGTCTTCACACCAAAATGCTCTACAAGATTATCGTATCTTCCTCCTGCACAAATCGGGAAACCAACCCCATGTGTGTAGCACTTGAATATACTGCCTGTATAATAGTCAATACTCTGTAACATACCCAAATCAATTGAAATATACTTTTCAAAACCATAAAGGGTAAGCAAATCGAAAATTCTTCTGATATTAACAAGCGCAGCTTTTGATGTGGCATTAAGTCCCTCAACATCGGCGCTTGCCAAAACCTCAACACCACCAAACAAAGACGGAAGCTTCGCAAACAGTGCTTTAACATTATCTGCAATATCAAGGTCTGCCACAAGCTCTTTAATTCCGAGAGAATCCTTTGAATCAATTCTTTCTCTGAGTTTTTCGGTTTCTTCAGCGTTAAGACCCGCCTGTTCAACAAGACCGTTAAAGAAAGCAACCTGACCTATTTCCATAGAAAATTCCTCAATGCCGATAGCAAGCACAGACTCAATAACCGCAGCAATTACCTCAGCATCAGCTTCTGGTTTATATGAACCAATAAGCTCTACACCAGCCTGAGTGAACTCCCTTTGTCTTGCACCCTGTGTTTCTTCTGCACGGAAGACATTACCGATATAGCAATATCTTTTAGGTAGCACCATCAGGTCGTCCTTTGTAGCCGCCATTCTTGCGATAGAAGTAGTTATATCAGGTCTTAGAGTCAGAATTCTACCCTTTTCATCGAAGAACTTAAACATATTCTCCTGAGAAATCTGACCGCCTGATTTTGCAAACACATCGTAATATTCAAATGTAGGAACCTCAACCTCTCTGTAACCCATAGAAGCAAGCACAGACCAGATAGTTGATTCTATCTCCTTTTTCGCCGCACATTCATCCGGCAATATATCGCACACCCCTGTCGGTGTATGTCTATTCCATTCAGCCATAAACAAAACCCTTTCCACTTTACTTTGCTAAATCACTAAAGTGATTATACTACTATTTATATA
>JAHAZB010000067.1 GCA_018384175.1 Eubacteriales bacterium | reverse complement strand
AGAATATTTAATTACCCGTTGACGAAATCGTGCTTCTGATGTTAAAATGTTCATGGGAAAATGACTCCTTTGATATATGTTTTTTGTGGTTATTAAACATTATATCATATTTAGAGTTCATTTTCCTTTTGATTTGTCACCCATCAATTATATCACAACATTTTTTCAAATTTATAGGGAAAGAATACTCATATACTTGCAAAGGAAGGAATTTTGTGGTATTATGGGTGTAATAAACTGCAAATGGAGAAAAAATATGTTTACAGATAAAGCAAAAATTTTAATCAAAGCAGGAAATGGCGGTAACGGGTCAATTTCATTCCGCCGTGAAAAGTACATTGCGGCAGGCGGTCCTGATGGCGGCGACGGCGGCAAGGGCGGAAGTGTAATAATGCGTGCTGAAGCAGGTGTAAACACTCTTGCAGACTTTAAGTTCAAAAGGAAATACTTTGCCCAAAACGGCGGAGATGGATCGGGCAAGCACTGCAAAGGCAGAAATGGTGAGGATATCATTCTTTCTGTTCCCGTTGGAACTCTTGTGCGAGATGTAGAAAGCGGAAAGGTAGTAGCCGATATTTCCGAGATTGACAGGGATTATGTTATCCTAAAGGGCGGCAACGGCGGATGGGGAAACTCACATTTTTCCACATCGACAAGACAAGCTCCCAACTTTGCGAAAAACGGACAAAAGGGCATAGAACGTGAGGTTATGCTTGAGCTTAAGATGATAGCAGATGTCGGATTGGTTGGTTTTCCGAATGTGGGTAAGTCTACACTTCTTGCGGCTACAACTAAAGCAGAGCCTAAGATTGCAAACTACCATTTTACAACCCTTACCCCCAATCTCGGCGTGGTTGATATGGGCGAGGGTATGAGCTTTGTGCTTGCAGATATTCCGGGGATTATCGAGGGTGCAAGTGAGGGTGTCGGCTTAGGACACGAGTTTTTAAGACATATCGAAAGAACAAGACTTCTTATTCACGTTGTTGACGCATCTTCAATTGAGGGCAGAAATCCTGTTGAGGATTTTGACATTATTAACAGTGAGCTTTCAAGATATGATTTGGAGCTTGAAAACCGTCCGCAGATTGTTGCGGCAAACAAGACGGATATAATTCAGGATGCAGAGGTTTATGAAAGCTTCATCGCAGAGATGAATGAACGTGGCTATAAGGTGTTTGAGATATCTGCGGCAACGGGCAAGGGTGTAACCGAGCTTATGAAATACGCATATGCCGAGCTTTCCAAATTGCCGCCTGTAAAGGTGTTCGAAACTGAACTTGACCTTGAGACGACTGTCGAAATTGACCTTAATGACAGAGGATTTGAAATCACAAAAGAGGACGGAGTATATGTTATTACAGGTAGCTGGATTGAAGCTGTCGGCGGCAGTGTAAACTTCTCGGATGATGAAAGCTTGCAGTTCTTCCAGAGAGCACTTCGTACAAGAGGTGTAATTGATGCCCTTTTAGAAGCGGGCATAAAAGAAGATGATTTAGTCAGAATCGGCGACCTTGAATTCGAATTTGTACTCTAAGGAGTGAACGAAAATGGAAAACCAGAATATGTTTGATGCAGAAATTATTGCAAAAAGACGATGGGAGAGAGAAAGAAGAAGACGCAGAAGGAGATTTACTTCTGTTTTAGTGTTGATTCTTGTTCTTGTGGCTGTTTTGTGTGGTATTTTTGCGTGTAATAATGATAACGGCATAAAAAAAGACGGAACGGTTGTTGAGGTTACAATTGAAGAAGGCAGTAATGCAAAGATAATTGCTGAGGAATTAAAAGAAAATGGCTTAATATCTAACGAAAGAGACTTTCTTTCTGTTTTGAAAAAATCCGAATATGCAAATAGCTTGCGGTTCGGTGTGTATGAAATAGAACGCGGACTTAAGTACGATGAGATTATAAAAATTCTTTCAATCGGTGGAAGTCGTAAAAATGCGGTTGTTGTAACTATACCGGAAGGATTTTCACTTGAGAGAATAGTAGAACGACTTGCTAAATCCGGTCTTTCGGATGAGAAAACTCTATACGAGGCACTAAAAGCCGACTATGACTATAATTTCCTTAAAAAAATACCGGAAAATGATGGTATAAAATATCGGCTTCAGGGATTTTTATTCCCGTCAACATATGAGTTTTCAAAGGATATGGAAGCAACCGAAATTATAAATATGATGCTTGCCGAGTTTGAAAAACAGATACAAAAAGCAGGAATAAGCAGCTCGGATTTATACAGAACAATCACTCTCGCTTCTTTGGTAGAACGTGAGGCGAAGGTTGAGTCGGAAAGAAACACCATAGCCGGAGTTATTGAAAACCGTATAGCAAAGGGCATGAGATTGCAGATTGATGCAAGTGTGGTTTATGCCATTTCTGACGGAATGTACAATGTCGACAGAGTTTTGTATAAGGACCTTGAGGTTGATTCGCCGTATAATACTTATAAATATACCGGTCTTCCGGTGGGACCTATCTGTTCGCCGGGCATAAAGTCCATTGAGGCGGCTGCAAATCCGGAAAAACATAACTACTACTATTATCGTGTAGACAGCAATAAAAACGACGGCAGTCATATATTCACCGAGAATTTCGAAGAACACAAGACTGCTGCTGAGTAATTTTGAGGAGAAAAAGATGGATTTAACATCAGTAAAGACAATTAAAGATATTTCCTCTCGTTATGGGTTTGTATTCAAAAAGGGACTTGGACAGAATTTTCTTACCGACAACAGAGTTTTAGAGGAAACTGTCGATGCGGCAGAAATTGAAAATGGTGTCCTTGAAATAGGCCCCGGCTTTGGTGTGCTTACCTATGCTTTGGCTAAAACAGGGAAAAAGGTTGTCGCAGTAGAGGTCGATGACAGACTTTTGCCTGTTTTGGAAGAAACGTTATCAGAATTTGATAACGTCGAGGTTGTGCTTCAGGACATACTCAAAACGGATATAAAAGAACTTCTGAAGGATAAGTTTGGAGACAATAAAATTAGCATTGCCGCCAATCTTCCGTACTATATCACCACGCCTATTATTACCAGACTTTTAGAGCTTCGGTTGCCTGTTAATAATATGGTATTTATGGTGCAAAAGGAAGTTGCAGAGAGGATTGCGGCAAAAAAGAGCAGGGACGTAGGAGCGATAAGTCTTTACTGTCAGTATTTTGCCGAGCCTGAAATTATCTGTACAGTTCCGGCAGGAAGCTTTTATCCGCCGCCAAAGGTTGATTCTGCGGTGTTAAGACTAAAAATGCTTGATGAACCGAGAGTTAAGGTAGAGGATGAGGAGCTTCTATTTAAGGTTATAAGAGCCTCGTTCGGACAGAGAAGAAAAACTCTGGCAAACGGACTCTCAGGTGGATTGGGACTTGACAAACAGACGATAACAGAAATAATAAAAAAATGCGGTTTTTCCGAAACTGTGCGCGGTGAAACACTTTCACTTGAGGATTTTGCTAAAATTTCGGACGAAATCAGCATAGTAAAAAGAGGTGCCAAATAATGAATATAAGGCTTTTTGGTCTTGCAGATGATTCGATAGTTGACGGGCCGGGACTTAGGTTTGCGGTTTTTACGCAAGGCTGTTACCATAACTGTGAAGGCTGTCATAATCCGAATTCCCACGATGTAAACGGCGGATATGATGAAGATACAGACGTTATTATCGAAAAGATTAAAGCAAATCCGCTTCTGGATGGAGTAACACTTTCGGGCGGTGAACCGTTTTTGCAGGCAAAACCACTTACACTCATTGCTGATGCGGCAAAGGAGTCGGGACTTAATGTAATGGCATATACAGGCTATACCTTTGAAGAACTTATAAAAGGTGCTAATGAAGATAACGGTTGGCTTGAGCTTCTTGGTAAGCTTGACTTGCTTGTGGACGGTAAGTTTGTACTTGCCGAAAGAAGTATCGAACTTAATTTTAAGGGTTCAAGAAATCAAAGAATACTAAACGTCCCCGAAAGTCTTAAGGTAGGCAAAGCGGTATTATCTGAAATTGATAAATGAAAAAAGGCTGTTTTCAGCCTTTTACTTGTATAATCTTAAAAATCTTAAAATGTTTCCGATTTTGTGCCTGATTTTTAGTAAAATACCTCTTGTATGCTGTTTTGCTACCTGCTTTTTGCAATATGCGCGGTATTTTTTGTCGGTGCTGCTCACATAGGAATCACCACGGTAAAAGCCTTCCATTATTGCAAGTATCTGTTCGTCTTTTATACCATACTCATAGACATACTGATTATCTCCGCACATGGTATAGCTGTCATTTTTTACTCCTACTACTCTGTGCAGAACAAATTGACCGTTTTCTCGTCTGTAAAGAGGAAGGTCATATTTTTTTAATTTGCGGTTTGCTTTTACGAGCACAACAGAGTCGATATTCTGACGAAGCATCGGGAGCATGCTCGTACCCTTGGGCGAAAAACGCACACTGCCACCTGTGGCTATCTGCTCTGCCATAACAGGCCATAGCTCATCAAGCTGTACCTTTACAATATCGTCGGGCATAGACATCTGTGGCTCACTCCTTTTGCAATAATGAACTAATTATATC
>JAHAZB010000065.1 GCA_018384175.1 Eubacteriales bacterium | reverse complement strand
GAGTGGGAATGATGTACGAAACGGCTGAACACCGCATAAATACTGGGTTTTTCGAAAATTAAAAGGTGTTTTGGCAACGATTTGGCAACATCTGTATTATTCATAATAATTAAGAGCTAACTGATTTTTTGTAAAATCGGTTAGCTCTTTTTGTCTTGTCATTTTTAATTTATTGAAAATGACACAGATTATTTGCTTTTAGAAGATTTTTTTGCTTCGGTGAAAATATCGCTGATTTGTTGTGACGGAACTTTAACCCATTTTTGTGTTGTATCAAATTCGGGGTAATGATAACGCCATTCGTCATATTCTTCTTTGGTGATATTGCCGTCATAAAACTTTTTGGCGGTTTCAAGCCAAGCAAAAAGCATTTTATGAAGATTAGCGGCAGAGTTGCCTTTTGATGTATCAACACGCAAACAAACATCTCCGTCTGTTTCTTCAATTTTTACGCCGTATATATCTTCCAATGCAAAGAGAGTGTGCATTAAGCCAACATAGCTGTCAATGTTGGGAACATTTAAGGCAGCAGGAGAAACTTCTAACACTTTGGCAAGGTCATTTGTTAAATTCTCTTTCGGTGTTCTTGTGCCCGATTCATATTGTGCCATACGAATATCAGCAGTCTTTTCATCAAAGCCGACTGCCATACCTAACCATTTTTGTGTCATACCTTTAAGATTGCGTAAAAAGCGTATTCTTTCACCTATTGCCATAATTTACTGCTCCTTTTTAATTTCTTATAGGTAGTATAACATATATGTTTAGTGTTTGTCAAGATAATATAAACAAAAAAGTTTAATATTTTTTCAAAAACCACTTGACATAAACAAAAATGTTTAGTATAATGATATTGGACTTAAACATATAAGTTTAATTTATCGCACAAGGAGGTGAAAAATATGGCAAATAACACTTTTCTTAAAGTAGAAGATGTTGCCGAAATTCTCGGCGTATCAAAATCATACGCATATAAAATTGTCAGAAGCCTTAACGCAGAGTTAAAGGAAAAAGGCTTTTTGGTGGTTTCAGGGCGTATCAACAGAAGATATTTTTTAGAAAAAGCGTGCTATGGCACAGATAAATATGATGAAAGGAATGAGTAAAATATGGCAGTTTACAAGGAAGAAAAAACAAATACTTGGCGAGTTATATATCGCTACACCGATTGGAAAGGTGAACGCAGGCAATCACAAAAGCGTGGCTTTGCTACAAAGCGAGAAGCACAGGCTTGGGAACGGGAGCAGCTTAATAAAACAAAGGCTGATTTGGATATGACCTTTGCGAGCTTCGTTGATACATATACGGAAGATATGAAAAGCCGTATTAAAGAAAACACTTGGCACACAAAGGAGCATATAATGCGAACAAAGATTTTACCATATTTCAAGAACAGAAAGATGTGTGAAATTGAGCCAAAGGATATTATTGCTTGGCAAAACGAAATGATAAATTCCGTTAAGAGCGATAACAAAAAATATTCCCCTGTATATCTTAAAACGCTTCACAATCAATTAAGTGCAATTTTCAATCACGCAGTAAGGTTTTACGGATTATCTTCAAATCCGGCAGCAAAAGTCGGTAATATGGGTAAGGAAAAGAACAAAGAAATGCAGTTTTGGACACAAGAGGAATATAAAAAGTTTGCAGAGGCGGTTATGGATAAGCCTGTTTCATATTATGCCTTTGAGATGTTATATTGGTGCGGTATTCGTGAGGGTGAGTTATTGGCATTAACACCGTCAGACTTCGATTTTGAAAAATGTACGGTTGCAATTACAAAATCATATCAGCGTTTTGACAGACGAGATGTGATAACAGACCCGAAAACACCAAAGAGCAATCGAGTTGTCAAAATGCCCGATTTTCTCGGTGAAGAAATACAAGATTATATCAAACAGCTTTACCACATCAAGCCTGATGAAAGAATGTTTGAAATAACAAAAAGTTATCTTCATCACGAAATGACAAGGGGAGCAAAGGCAGCAGGGGTTAAACGCATAAGGATACACGATATTCGTCATTCGCATATTTCCCTTTTAATAGAAATGGGATTTTCAGCGGTTGCCATTGCTGACCGAGTAGGACACGAAAGCATTGATATAACATACCGATATGCACATCTGTTTCCGACAACACAAACGGAAATGGCAGATAAATTAAGCACAATCAGAAAAGGAGATGAAGAAAATGTCAGCTAAAAATTTAGACAGCCACAAACGATGGAGAAATATCACAGTAGGGTTTCGGGTTTCTGCCGAAGAAAACGAACTAATAAACAAGGCAGTAAAGTTATCGGGACTACCGAAACAAGAATATTGCTACCGCAGATGTTTAGGTCAGGACATTGTTGTAGTGGGAAATCCGAGAGTATATAAGGCACTCAAAGATGAATTGCAGAATGTATTAACCGAGTTAAAGCGTATCGAAAACGAGAATGTGACAGAGGAATTACTGCAAACAATTCAGTTGATTACCTTAACTCTGCAAGGCTTAAAGGAGGACGAGTAATGAACACAAAAAAAGAAATGACTGCTCCGATTACATCTGTTGGCGCAGATGAAGAACAGTCAAATAGTATTAAAACCAACACTATTATAACCGATTATGACGAAAATTGCAATGCTTCTGATGATATTTTTCAAGAAATGCAAGAAGAATTTCAAAGAAGTTTGGAGCCGTCATATTTGAAAACAGTTTCTATGGATAAACTTTATGACACAGTTTACAGGAGCAGGCCGCCGATTATTGACGGCTTGCTCTATCCGGGAACATATCTTTTTGTAGGAGCACCTAAACTTGGAAAGAGCTTCTTAATGGCGCAGTTTGCATACCACATAAGCACGGGTAAAAGCCTATGGGGATTTGATGTCAAACAAGGCACGGTTTTATATCTTGCTCTTGAAGATGATTACCGAAGATTGCAGGAGCGTTTTTATCGAATGTTCGGTGATGAAAGCACAGACGATTTGTTTATAGCCGTAAATGCAGGTCAGCTTGGAAACGGACTTGATGAACAGCTTAACAGATTTGTAAATGAGCATACTAACACAAAGCTGATTATCATTGACACCTTGCAAAAGGTCAGAGAGTTCGGCGGTGATAAGTATAGCTATTCCAATGATTACGAGGTCATAACAAGGCTGAAAAAATTTGCTGATAATTTCGGTGTTTGTCTGCTCCTTGTTCATCACACAAGAAAGCAGCAGGCAGACGATAAATTTGATATGATTTCAGGCACAAACGGATTGCTCGGAGCAGCAGACGGAGCGTTTATGCTACAAAAGGAAAAACGCACTTCAAACAATGCGGTTCTTGAAATATCCGGCAGGGATCAGCAAGACCAAAAGCTGTATCTTGTAAGAGATACGGAAAAGCTGTTGTGGGATTTGGAAAGGTTAGAAACGGAGTTATGGAAAGAACCACCAGAGCCGATATTGGAAGCGGTTGCAAAGTTTATAACCTCCAACAATCCGCAATGGTCGGGAAGTCCTACCGAGCTTGTAGAAAAATTACAGGTTGATATGGCTGCAAATGTTTTGACATTAAAGCTCAATGTAAACGCAGGGCGGTTACTCAATGAGTACGGCATACGATATGAGTATGGCAGGTATCACGCAGGTCGCAGAGTGAAATTTTCACTTATAGAAAATTGAATTTTGCGTGACGGTGTGCGTCGGTCGTGTCGATGATTTTGATAGTGGTGGCGGTACTAAAAACACCGTCACCACCGTCACAGACCGACACGGATTTTTGGATAGGAAAGGATTGGATAGGATATGAAGAAAGTACAAATTTCAAGAGAGCTTTTTCTAAATCTGATTCGCTATCATTTTGCAGAAATGTATGAGCTTGAGGAAGATATAAAAAATGAGCTTGAAAACAAATTAAATTTAATGGTAATGCGTGAGTATTACACCACATATAAAACTGCTCCCACAGAGCAGGAGCGTGAGGAAGCACGCAAAAAATATCTCGATGAAAGAGGTGTACCTGAGAGCTTCAGGTGGTGATTCCTCTTTAAGAGATATTTACGGGAATGTGCCACATTCCCGTGTAGGCAATTAAGGAACGAAAGTGACGGATTGCAGATAGGTGAGAACGAGAAAATTTTGAGCGTTCTCCACCATTGCAGACGGCGGAATTTTTGTTGAAAAATATCTGCCGTTTGCGGTGTGTGTAGCCACAAGCAGCACACACTTCGGCGGTAGCCGAACAAGCCCTCTGCAAGAGCGCAAACAATCGTAGATTGCCGCATTTTTGTTGGCTCTGCTGACAAAAGTGCATTTGCGTTACTTTTGACAAAAGTAACAAAAGAAAAATTACTATAAAAGAGTACCCACTCTAACAGAATTGAGGTGAAAATGAATATGCAAAGAACAATATCCATAATGACAGGTAAAGGCTCGGTTAATCATAATGACCGAAAATTTACGGCACAAAATGTTGACAAGGAACGGACAAAAAATAATGTTGTGTACTGCAATGAAAACATCAGAACAGTATATCATAAATTATTTGATGATGCCGTAAAAAGATACAATGCAAAACAAACTCGCTCGGATAGAATTATCAAAAATTATTATAAAAAGATAAGTCAAGAGAGCAAACAGGAAAAACCTTTTACGGAGATAATAATTCAAATCGGCGATAAGGATAATATGGGTGCTGAAACGGAAAACGGACAACTTGCAAAGAAAATCCTTGACGACTATATGAAAGGCTTTCAAGAAAGAAATCCAAACCTATATGTATTCTCTGCTCACTTACATATGGATGAAGCAACACCGCATTTACATATTGATTTTGTTCCGTTCACTACGGACAGCAAACGAGGACTTGACACAAGGGTATCAATGAAAGGTGCATTAAAGCAGCAAGGGTTTAGCGGAACAGGTCGGAGTGATACGGAGCTTAATCAATGGCGTGATTCCGAAAAGGAAGTTTTATCAAAAATAATGCTTACACACGGCATTGAATGGGAGCAGAAAGGAACTCACGAAAAGCATAAATCCGTTAGCGAATTTAAGAGAGATAAGCTCATAGAGGAAGTCGAAAATCTGCAAGAACAAAAGAAAGACTTGTTGCAAACAATGTCAGCATATAAGCAGGCAGAAGAATATGCACATCTTACAGTACAAAAAATCAAAAACAATGACGATTTTGATATACCGGAGCCTCCGTCATTGATGACGGCAAAGACATATAAAACAAAATTTATAGAGCCGTTCATAAAGCGTATTATGAAAATAATTGAAAACCTTGCAAGGCGGTGTTATAGGGCGGAAAAACTTGCTGAACAGGCAGAAGCAAAAATCAGACCGTTAGAACAGAAAAATAAAGAGCTTGAAAATCGGCTGTGGTATAAAAATATGGCACTATCAAAAGCAGAGGTTAAGGTCAGAGATTTTGACAGAATACGAAATCATTTCGGCAAAGAAACAATAAACCAATGGCTGAAAGAAATAACAAGGCTTGGCAAAAACAGAAGTAAAAGCAGCAAGGAAATTGAAAGATAAAATATCCCTTTAATCACTGGTACAGGAATGTGCCACATTCCTGTGTGGGTGGTTAGCATAATAAAAATGACAAAACATTATAAAATTTATATATTCTAACTATTGATTTTTGGAGTAATATGTAGTATAATTTAAGAAAAGATTTGGAGGCGGACAAATGATTAACTTTTCTTGCTAATTTATGTTTAACATTATAGGGCTAAAGAGCCGTTATTTTGTTTTCGTGAAAGCAGGAAAGCTATATCTATAACTCCGCTGTATAAATAATATTATACTGTTTATTTGAGTCATAGGAAAATGCTTTCTTATGGCTCTTTTCTTTTGCATTGGGAGGTGTTTTAATGAACGATAAAATATCTATTACACATATTTATCTTCAAGCAAGGTTGATTTGTTTTGGCAGTGGTTGCTTGAAGTATCATTACTGCCGGTAATATCAACTCAAAACATTTGGAAATACAGTTTTAGAGGAGTGATAATAATGTCTTTAATAAATGTAAAAGATTTAACTTTTGCTTATGACGGAAGTTATGAGAATGTATTTGAAAACACAAGTTTTCAGATTGATACAGATTGGAAATTAGGTTTTGTTGGCAGAAACGGCAGAGGTAAAACCACATTTCTGAATATTCTGTTGGGTAAATACAAATATAGCGGAAATATAACTGCATCTGTTAGCTTTGAATATTTCCCGTATGAAGTTGAGGATAAAACCAAAAACACAATAGAAATTTTCTATGATATTTGCCCTAATTGCGAGGATTGGGAATTTATGCGTGAAATATCTTTGCTCGAAGTTGATTTTGATGTTTTATACAGACCTTTTTTCACACTATCAAACGGAGAGCAGACGAAGGTTTTACTTGCAGCACTATTTCTTGTTTCAAACAGCTTCTTGCTTATAGATGAGCCTACAAATCATTTAGACGAAAATGCGAGAAAAATTGTAGGCGATTATCTATGCAGAAAAAAGGGGTTTATATTAGTTTCGCATGACAGAAAATTGCTCGATACTTGCACAGACCATATTTTATCTGTAAATAAAACAAATATAGAAGTACGAAAAGGCAATTTTTCTACTTGGTTTGAAAACAAAACCCTGCAAGATAATTTTGAAATGAATGAAAACAAAAAATTACAAAAAGAAATTTCAAAACTATCACAGGCGGCAAAGCGTAGTGCATCGTGGTCTGATATGGCAGAAATGAGCAAATACAATACTAACAATTCCGGCTTAAAATTAGATAAGGGTTATGTAGGTCATAAGGCTGCTAAAGCAATGAAACGCTCAAAAAGCATTGAAGCAAGACAAGAAAAAGCTATTTCGGAAAAGTCAAAATTGTTACACAACATAGAGGAATACGAAGCACTTGCGTTAGCTCCTGCAATCTATACAAAAGATAGGCTGGCAGATGTAAGCAATCTTTCTTTATACTATGATAATAATAAAATTTGTGAAAATATCAGTTTTGAAATTAAAAATGGTGATAGGATTGCTTTATGCGGAAAAAACGGTTGCGGAAAATCAAGTGTTTTGAAACTGCTATGTGGTGAAAAAATCAAATACACAGGTGATGTGTGTATAGGCAATGGGCTTAAATTTTCCTATGTTTCGCAAAACACCGATACATTACAGGGCAACCTTTCAGTGTTTGCAAAAAACAACGGAATTGATGAAAGCTTACTCAAAGCAATTTTGAGGAAACTCGACTTTTCAAGGGAACAGTTTGACAAGGATATATCCGATTTCAGCAGCGGACAGAAAAAGAAAGTCTTGATTGCAAAAAGTTTATGTGAAAAGGCACATTTGTATATATGGGACGAACCGTTAAACTTTATTGATATTTTTTCGAGAATACAAATCGAAAATGTGATTTTGGAGTATAAGCCAACGCTGATATTTGTCGAACACGATATTTCATTCAGAGAAAAAATCGCAACCAAAGTTGTAAATATGTAACCGAAAAAATCGTGGTACAATTTGCTTAATGAGTAAAAGGTATCACGATTTTATTTGCATACTGTGTAACGCAATAGAAGCTCATTTTTGAGGCTTTGAATATAAAACCATTACCTTTATGTTTTTTGCATATTTTAACCGCATAAAATGAGCGTTTTTAACCTCTATTGCGTGACAAAAGTAGAACGATAGAAACCTATTTTTGAGGGTGGAAATATAAAATCCTTACCTTGTAAATTTTGGTTTTTGAAAACCGTATATAAAGGGCGATTTCGCACAGCTATTGTTCCACATACTAAGTTAAAAATTATGTAGGCAAAATTTATATAACTAATTTTTGCAAAAGCATTGATTTTATTGTGGCTTTGATGTATAATATGAACTGTCCAATGGCAACAATATGGCAACAAAAAATCGGATAGTCCATAGGTTGTGGATAATACAGATAACTACAATACCTCGTGATAAAATCTCTAAACAGAATTGTTTAAGATTTCTTTATCAGGAGCGAGTGGGAATAAGCCAAAAACCTTGAAAAGCCCGTTAAATCAAGGCTTTTTCAAAACACAAAGTGCTTCTGACAACACTTTGACAACACTTTTTTAAGTGATTATACTATGTAATCAGAGAGACTCCAATTTATTTTGGAGTCTCTTTTATATTGCTACCGCCCATTTTATCAATAAGTTTAAGCAGATATTTTATATTCTCAAGCACATCATTATTCTTCTCAATGCTTTCAAGTCTTTTTAACTGCTCTGTTAGTTCAGTCAGGTATCGGCATATATAAGTTTGCACCCTGATATTAGGATGCACAGTGATTTCCTCGTCCAAGACCTTTTTAGTGCAGTAGTCCTGTTTCGCCATTCCCGAAGTATTTACCTTCAAATCAAGTGCATAAGCTTCTTCAGGTGATACACGAAAGCCTATCGTTACGCTTCTAAACCTGCCTTTGTTATCGTTATTTCTTGCTGACATTACATTGCCTCCATAAGTTCATTTAACTTGAATGCAACCTCTTTTTCACTTTTTTCGTATGGATGTGTGTAATGGCTCGTGATTCCTTGTCTCTTGTGACCGACCCTTGAAGCTATTACAGCCTCAGTTATACCCATATCTGCAAGTAACGAAATGTGAGAGTGTCGTAAGCCGTGTATAGTGATTCTTTTCACGCCACATTCTTCACACCCTTTGTTCATTATATTATGCATATTGGATTTGCTAACAGGAAATATATGAGTTTTGTTATCTTTAATGTATAGCCCATTTGTGTAGTCCTGCAACTCATCAACAAGCCGTTGAGGTAAATAAACTTTTCTTATGCCGTTTACAGTTTTTGTGTCAGACAAGTATGCTTCACCATTTATCTTTTGATATGAATGCCTTATATTAAGCGTAGCATTCTCAAAATCAATGTCATCAAGGGTTAATGCTAATAGCTCACCAAGTCTTAATCCGCACCAAAAAAGCACTTGAAATGCATAATAAAATATAGGATTAAGCTTAATTGTTTGAACAAAAGTAAGGTATTCCTCTAAAGTCCAAAACTTTGGTTCATTCTTGGGCGTTTTACTGCCAATCTTCTTTACCTTGTACATCGGATTTATAGGCAGGTCATAAAGTCGAACTGCGTGATTTAACAGTGCATTTAGCTGATTTAATATAGTATGTAAATAAGTAGGGGACAAATGCTTGCCATTTTTACAGGTGGCTTTTAACAGTGTTTTTTGCCACCTCTCTATGTCCAAAGGCTTTATTTCGCAGACACGCATATCCTTAAAATACGGCAGTATTTTATTTTCTATGATGCTCTGTTTATTCATAAGCGTAGTGATTCTGCAAGTATCACCCTCAACGTCATCTAGGTAAATATCCACGAACTCACCCATGGTCATAGTTTCAATCTGAGGACGTATGCCTTCAAGTTCTCGGATAAGGTCAGGTAACTCTTCCTGTTGCCACTTGGTGGCTTCCCTCAGTAGAGAGAAGCCACGCTTGCAGGTTCTTTTTCTTTCCTTTGTAACGGGGTCAATATAGCTGTAATCAACCCTATAATTAACCAAGTCTTTTCCGTTTTTATCGGTGCCTTTCACATATTTACGCACTGTGCTTTTGAAGTTGCTCATATCAAGCCACCTTCCGATAAATCTTCTCTAAGAAGTATGCTCGATGAGTTTTCCCCTGTATGATTATGTAGCCTTTGATTTTTAACTCGTCATTTAGTTCCTGAATTATTTTGTACGCTTTTGACCTACAAACCCCAAGGAGTTTACCAACTTCAGATGCACCTATAAAGAGATTGTCATTTGTATTATTGATATTCATATTTTCCATGATTTCTACCACCTTGTTTATGTATTAACCGACTGAGAGCTGGATTTTTCAGAAAGAAACGTATCATATAAAACATCAACGATTTCGCGTTCTCTTTCTTCGTAGCTCTTATCGGAGAGTATGACCGATTCAATCACTTTCACGGTTTTATCTTCAAGTTGGTATTCATTCACGACTGTATCTTTTCGCAAGATATGCTCGCTTTTTCTAATCATTCGTTAAAACCTCCTTATTCATCTATCATCTCCTTTCAAAATACCCAGAAGCCATTTATACAAGCTCCTACTTATATTATAGGCTAAAATAGGTCATTTCGTAAGCCCTAATTCAAAATGTAATGAAATTGTAAGAATGCCTATATGCCTGAAATAGCCGTTTTGAGGACACAGTACCTGTTTATAATGTATCCCTATGGAAACTGTTGCTCCACGTCCTATTGTAATGGATTTGTAATATATATAACCAGTTGATACCATGCCATATTTTTAACGCACCATTCCAAAATTCTCATCAACAGTATAATGTCAGAAAAAACTTACTTTTGACAAAAACTCTGTTGCAACACCTTACAAAAATCATATTCCGAGCTTCTTTGACCTTACATCCATACCCCCTAATGTTCGAGCGAAACTTACATTTATTAATATTTCCTGACAAAACACACTTTTAACTATGTATCAACCTAATTAGAAGCATCCAAATTGTCAAATAATTAGGAAAATAACGATTTGGATTAAGGAACGCCCTCCATATTTTTATTATATACAACACAAATCCTTTTATGACAACTTTCCCATATTTTTTATAAATTCCCCGTTTTACCCCCTTTTTTCACTCTAAAAACTATTACTTACCCCCGAAATAAGATCTAGGAAGCTATTTTTTAGACTATGGAATACAACTATTAGGAAAATCAGACCTTAATAACTCAACCCATAAAAAAGCCACTGCTTAGCGGTCAGGTGTCGTGCTTCAGTACAATCTCAAACCTGTCTGTAAACAGTGGCAATTCTTTACATTATATTAACTTTTATTACCAACCACGAAAATCAAGCTTGTCAAAGTGCACATCCTCACGCTTGATTATAACGTCGTTTGCCTCACGTATAGTGAACCTAAATTTAGCCGGTTCATCACCGCAGGCAGGAATCTCATTTTCAACAAGCCAGTTCTGAATGCAATACGCCTTTTCGTCTGCAGTTTTGAGAGCAATCTCATTTATTATTGGTAGCACTTCGTTTTCATCGCCCCTTAAAGCAGAATAAACAGCTTCACAGTATTTGTAAACGACTATGTAACCTTCGTTACTGCTCCTAAGCTTCTGAACGATATAATCCACATTATTCTTTGTGGCAATCAAAATATTCTGCGAAGCAATATCAAAATCAGCGTAACTGTCCGTTTTTGTACCTGTTGCTTTAATGCTTCCGCTTTCAACTGCCACCTGCAAATCGTCCATAAACTTCTTCATTTGGAAAGCACTGTCGAATGTAAGTGCAAGCCTGTTTGCAGGAATAAACAGGTCATATTCAGCATTTACACCCTTAAACTGAATACGAGTTTCAGATTCAATACCATTGCACGGAGCAAAATCACAGAGTATGTTTACCAACATATCTCCAATTCTGTACTCCATAGGATTACCATTAAATCTTACTGCTGCATTGATGTCCTTCCACGATTCAGAGCAGAATTGGAATGACATAAATACGTCAATACCGTACTTCTCAGCCTGTCTTAAAAGACTTTCTAAATGCTGACCTGTATGCGTAATATTAAGCACCTCTGTATATGCCATATCGTGCATAAACTCCATAATGATTAGCATTTTGGAAAGCCAGCTTAAGTCCTCCAGTTGCATATTACCATACTTTGTTGTAACACAGTCCTTTTCAAGTCGTGTTACGCCTTCAGAAGCAATCAAAGCTTTTGCTTCACTTGAGAGCTCATACAGTCCTTCACGAACCGACTCTGCCACTCGTGTTTTGAAAAATTCCTCCGGTTCATAAATGACTTTTCTGTCACCCAAGAACCTTTTGTGTGTAAATACATTTACCATAAAAAACAACCTCCTTGTTTTATTTACCCTGTACTAAGCCAATGCCAAAATCACAGCTCAATACTCGTAGGGGAAGAGTATAGTTGTTACCGACCTGTCGTGTTCGGTAATGATGTATATTTTATCACTGCCGATGCTGTACAAGGCAAAAATACGCTCACCTTCTTTCAATGCGTGCTCATTTTCAGCCTGATCGCTTTCAGACAAGTCGCCCCAATCACATCTGTTGTATCTCTCAAAACTTTCAAGCACACCGATAGCAAAATCTATATCGCTATTCATTTTATCGTGTACCGCCCTTGTCATAACCAGTTTACCTAAAGAGAACTTTCCCATACCAATCACCCCCTAAAAATAAATTTCAAGAGGAATTACAATAATGCTCCATTGTATTGATAACCTGCATTGCAAATGCTCACAATTAACAGCCATAAACAAAAATACCATTTCCGCCCAAATCAAAATCATTCCAACCACCACACCCCCAAAATAACCCCAAAAAATCTCTTTAAAAATCCACTTAGAATGTACCCTTGACTGTACCGCAATTTTTATGTCGAAGTATAGCCGTTTTTTCTTTTGCGAAAAAGTTATTTTCAGATTTCTGCCATATATTAAAAAGAGCATCTTCAGCTGTTTTTAAGCCGAAAATGCTCTTTCTGTTTCTGTTTATTCACATAATGTTTTGATGTGCCTGTATCAAATAAATACTTCTATCGGTTTCCAAACATTTCTGTTCGTGACATCTTCACACCAAATCGTGTTTGAAAGATACAGCTGAGTGCCTACCGCACGAACAAAGCCCCATCTGATTTCAGGGTGTATTTCTCCGTATTCTTTTAACGCTTCAAATTTTCTCTCTGCGTAGCCGTCAATATTGTTTGAAGCTCCATCAGAAGTCATACCGCCTTTAGCCTCTATTATCCATATGTCACCATTTTGCAGCTGAATAATATAGTCAGGATAGAAGTTATTTCTACGAAATGCCCTACGATATATGATGCTAAAGAAGTCATCGCCCTTGTCGCCATTTTTATAGATGTGTTTTACAGCATCATATTCCTCGCACCATCTTTCGAACTCAACTTCCGTTACTGTTCTGTTAGGTGCAATCAAAATGTTGTTGCCATAGTTTTCGTACACATTTTTAGCATAATATGTTGTCGCAGGTATCTTTTTGTGTTGCTTGTAGTACTGATAAGGTGGAATGCTCCAATCTGAAGTTAATACATCGGTTTCCTTGATTTCACCTATTTCAGTTTCACTGACTGTACTAAACACTTCCATAAGTCTGTCTCGGTTATTTACAAGAAAGGCATTATATTCGCGAAGAGTCATATCCATAAGCAACTTGTTGTCGTGTTCGAAATCAAGTTCTTCCTGTGACAGTAAAGACATCCTGTTATCCTCGGGCCCGAACAAGATTTTAAGTGCATTGTTTGATATGTTTTCATCAACACCTATTGCACGTGCAATTCTTCTCTTTGCATCTCGAATAATAAAACCATCGTCGTGGTTGTTTATCTGATGCTCACCACCAAAAATGGTGTTCAGTTTCATCATATCGTGTGTAGTCCTTGCAACACCCTCAATGGCAGTAGTGGTCAACTTTGTTCCGAAAACGTACCCTTTGCTTCTTGTCATTTCCGATTTGTCGAGTCTGCCGTTGTGGTCGAGGTCACACTCTTTAAGCATTGCCTCTCTAACAACCTTTACCACAGCCTCAGGATTTACTGCAAAGCGGTCGCTTCCATCAAGGCATTCTTTCTGCAATACGATGTTGGGTGCCGTCATTTTTCTGCGATACTGATATGTATAGAAGCTGTCGCTTAAACCACTTGTAAGCCCTTCCTGAAATTTACTGTCCAAAGTGTAGAGGTAGCAATTATCAACTAAATCAATATCGTAATGTTTTCTAAGCGGAGTTCTGCGTATTCTGCCTACTGTCTGTATATTAAATCTCTCGTTACCACCTTCACGCAGTTTTACAAGAATCTTAGCTCTTGGGCAGTCCCAACCTGTGGCAATAGCCTGTTTGAAGAGTAGGAAAGCGTATTCACCGTCCAACTTCTTAATCTCTTCAGGTTTGTCAGGATGGTCGCCACTAAACCAAGATGCCACAAGTCCTGAGTTTTCAGAATATCCCATATCGGTAAGTGCTTCCTTAACACGCTGTATCCATTCTTCACTGCCGTTGGGGAACTGTATCAGTACAAGCGGTCTTACATTTATTCCAAGTCGGTCATATTCCTTCTGTATCTCTATTCTCTTTTTGTCAGCTAAATCGAGAAGTCTTATGTCGTCATCAAGATTATTATTTTCTTGTATAGCCAAGGAGACTCCTTCGTTGATAGAAATACCTGTAGCTATAAGTCCTGCACCAATAACCTCGTCGTCCTTAACCATTTCAACATGGTCACCCTGACTGATAGGGGTAGCAGATATACGAAGCACGTGCTTTGGCTGAATGTTGGCAATATACTCATTTGCCGTGTCTCTGTATTTATGCTCCTCGTCAATCAGCATAAAGATTTCTATTCCGCTGTTATGGCAGGCTAACACCTTGGTCATCAAGTCCTTGTGTTCACCCTCACGCAGTACCACATTAGACTTCTTGTTGATTTTATCCCAGTTAATAAAGAAAACGTGTCCTTTCGAATCAGGTTCTGTTATAAAACCATATACATCACCATAAGGTATTCCGCTCGTGTTTTCACCAAAGCTTTCTTCAGACTGCTTTTGAAGACCACCCGCTCCGGGGCAAAGCCATAAAAATACTGTATCGGGATTTTCATCCAGGTAATCGTCAATAAACTTGCTGACCATTACCGTCTTACCTGAACCTGTCGGTGCACAAAGCACCATTTCTTCATGGTCAGCACACTTGCGGAGTAGGCTCTCTACGTGTGTCTCTTGAAATTTATATAGTTTTGCATTAAACATTATTCAGCCGCCTCCCTTAACTCCTGTCCGAAGAACTCTCTTGGTATGTACTTGAATCCCTTTGCTTCAAGCAACTTAAGTTCTTCAGCATTTAGTATAATGTTTTGGTTTACCCAAATATTTTCTATCTTCTCATAAATGTCAGGATTTTCAACAATGTCCTTGAAGTCTCCCTTGTTAAGTATAAGCACATTCTTGACGTTGTCCACTTCGATAGCATTCTGCAACTCTATCATTTCTTTGATATGTAAACAAAGTGCATTGCTAAGTAAATAATCTTCTGGCTTTCTTGGAGTCCAACTGCATTTAAAGTATTTTACATTAGATTTAAAACCATCAGCCATAGGAATGTCACTTCCAAGATAATTACCCTTAATAGTGTTTCCATTAAGATCAACTCCATTTATACTGCAAACAGTACGAGGCCAGGTTACATACTTTGCTATGCCTTTTTCTTCCCATTCAGCAGTTCCTTTTTTTACACCACGCTTTTCAAACTCCTTTTCTTCTTCAGCAGAAATTTCATTGTTGGTAACCATAATACAAGTTCTGTTTCCACCATCTTCTTTGTTTAGCAAGTTAACTGCTTGAAGAGTAGTTCCTGAACCAGCAAAAAAATCTATAACGACCGCATTAGGTTTATTCACTACAAAAAATCTTATTGCATCATGAACAGCATATAAAGACTTAGGAAAAGAAAAGCGACTTTCTCCTAAAATCTTTTTTAAAAGTTGCGACCCTTGGTAAGTAGCATTATGAGATGGTAAATCCCATTGAGAGCCAGGAATAAATTTGCGGTCTTCTGTCATCTCGCCCTCAATAATCGAGCCATCTTCACGATGCCCGATTATTGGAAAAATTCCTGACTCAACCTTTTCCTGTTCTCCGCTTGCAAGATATGTTATCGCCATTCCAGTCTTCGTAAAAGAGCCGAGTCTAACATATCCTTTTTCGCAGATGTCCATTAGATTTTCTCTGCCTATTCTCCAACGTCCTTCTTCTCCATTTGATCGAATAGGCCATATCACTCTTGTACCTTCAAGCGGTAGTACAGTTTCTCTAGATACACCTAGTGGAATTGCTTCGCCAACGCTGACAATTTTTGTTCCTTCATTGTTGACAAATAAAGGATAAAACATGTTGGGTCTATCAACTCTACGCACACCAGTTCCAGAACGCATAAGTTGGTTCCAAACAAGCTTCTCTTTTTTATCTGATTTTGTATTACCTCTCCATTCTGATGTAAGAGATAGTGCTGCGGGAGCGGCATTACCAAATTTAACAAAAAATACAAACTCATTGGAGCGAGAAAAAGAATCACCAATAGTCACCCCAGCATGATTGATAACACTGCTAACCATTTGTATTTTCGCAGTAGGAAACATTTCTTCTAACAAGCACCCTAATCGTAAATACTCTTTTTCATCAATTGTAACAATCAACACGGAATCATTAGGGTTAAGTAAATTCTTTGCAAGCAGAAGTCTGTTTTTCATCATGGAAAGCCACTTACTATGTCTGTACACATCGTTTCCGTCAACGTAATCGTTATTATATTTCCAGTCTCTTGCACCTGTATTGTAGGGAGGGTCTATATAAATACAATCCACCTTGCCCTTGTGAGTTTTCTCTAGCAGATAGAGAGCCTGTAAATTGTCGCCTTCAATAATAAAGTTCCAAGGCAGAGTTTCATCCTTGCATAAACGTCTTTCCGGGTCTGCTGTCAGTATGGGTATATTCTCTTCAAGCAGTTCGTCAACTTCTTCAGAATGTTCTTCCCAAATCAACCCATATTTCTTTTCTCTTAAATGGTTTTCTATTTCATTAAATGCACGTATGGAATCATCGTCAGCGTGTGTCTTTTTCAACTCTTCCAAGAAAGCAATCATTTTGTCACGCTTTATTTTTGATAGGTTTGCCATAACCTTTTCCTCCTGTTTTTTACTGTTCGTGAGTAAACTCTATTTCTTCAAAGTCAAAAATATATCCAAATGTATCAATTTCATTTTTACATTGCTTGCATTGTATTGATTTGTATGCATAGGCTTGCCAATCGTCCAATGATTCCATTTTATTTCCACATTTAGGGCAATAAATAGGCAGTTCTATTTCAGCAACAGCTACGCCTTCTTCCAATGACATTGTTTGCATTGCTTTTAACCTTTTCAATCTATGATTATACTCGTTCATAATAAGAGTATATGGTTTGAAGTCAGCAATTTCTCCAAATAGTTTCATAATAGTATGCATTGCGTAATACATAACAAAAGGAACTGCTGTGAAATACATATTTATACATTTTTTTCTACCAGCTTCATCATCCAAAACAAAGTTTAGAGATGACCTTGCTGTTATGAAATGTTTATTGCGGTCAGTTACTAAGTGTGTTGAACCATTAAGTATACCATCTAAAGAATACTCGTCAGTTTTACTGTATCTGAAATCATATACATTAAAATCGTCAGTTTTTACATTTTTATAAATCTCATCGATAATGTTCTTTCTAAGTTCACGATTTTTCTTTGCTTTCAAATCATAGGTATCAACTGATTCTTCGTTAAGCATTCTTTTTATCAATTCATGATTATCAAAATATATCCATTCAATATAAGCCAGTGTTTCCTGCAAAGGTCTCCTCAGCAATGACCAAGCGACAACTATGTTTCCCGAAAACGCCTGTTCAATTGATGCACCGTAAAAATTTACAAAATCGACAAGTAGTGAAAAAAACAAACGCTTGTAAGCACTATTGTAGATGGTACATTCATATCCATTGTCTAAAAGCCACTGCGTGCCCTTTTCATTTTCAGCTTCACACAGTTTTTCAAATGTCATTTTATCATTATCATTTTTGAAAGGTATCGTAGTCATTGTTACATCATGATTCTCCGTATAGTTTATGATATCCATTAACACATGCCTACAATAGTTCAGATAGTCAAATCTCGCATAATGTATTTTGTCAAGTTGAAAATCCATATTGCTTCTCCTCACAGTTCTTCTGCCTTAAATGCAGTATATCCCTCATAATGATAGCTATTGTCAATGCCTTTCATATAAAGCTCTCTGTCATTGATTTGGTCGGTTAAAGCATTTTTCAGAATGTGTTTTATCTCGATGTCTCTTATCGGACTACGTTCCATTGCAAGAAGATAATCTTCCTTGTCAACCTTGCTCCAGTCTATCACTTTGCCAAGCTCTTTCTTCAAGATAAGGTCAAGCCATATTCTTGTTGCTCTGCCGTTTCCTTCACGGAACGGGTGACATATATTCATTTCTATATATTTTTCAATGATTTCATCAAAAGTCGATTGCTTCATATTGCTGACGTTTTCCAAAGCACTGTCAAGATACATCACAGGGGCAAATCTGAAACCGCCTTTTGCAATGTTTACGTCACGCACAACGCCTGCAAAGTCATATATTTCTTCAAACAGGTATTTGTGTATAAATGCAAGAGCAGAAAACTTACCTGCTTCAAGTCCGTCAAGTAAAGCTTTATCATAAAGCTCCACAGCTTTTTTCTTGCTGATTCTTTCTTCTTCACGAGCAAGCTCAGCAGAATCTGTTATGCCCAGTTTATTTTGAAGTGCCATTTACAGCCACCTCCGGTTCAACATTTTCTTCAGGAACATATTCCATAATATCTGCCACATCACACTTTAATGCATTGCAAATCTTTACTAATATATCTGTATTTATGTTTTCATTTTTGCCCATTTTTGTAATAGAAGCAGAGCTGATACCAGCCAACGCTTGCAAATCCTTTTTCTTCAAGTCTTTCTCAATCAGAAGTTTCCACAACTTCTTGTAGCACATTTTCATAAAAGCACCTCGCAAGTTATATTTTGAGACACTATTATTATATCATAAGTATCACAAAAAATCAAGCGGATTGAAGAAAAAATGCTTAGAACTCGTCATTTTATGAGGATTTTACAGCAAAAAATACCGCCCTTGTGTTTCCACAAAGACGGTGTTTTTTCGCAGATGTGTATTAAGCTGTAAGTTTTTCAAGCATTTCCTTGATATCAAGCAGACAGTCAACATCTGCAAGCTGTGAGTCGTAGTCGTAGATGACTTCAAGCTTATAGCCCATATCGTCAATGAACTTCAGGCTATCTCTGATTTCAGATAAGCCACTGCCCAAATCTTCTAAACCACTAATCACAAGCGTGTAGCAACCTTCAGGAACAGAGCCCTCGACAACATCTCTAAACAGATGTTCTCTACCATATACTCTCTCAAAGCCAAAACAACGGTCGGCATCGTATTGCTCCATTGCTTCTGTCTTTTCAAGGCGTTCCTTGTCTGTTGCGTAAGAAAAGAAACCTGTTACCAAACAAATCACCCCCTAAATATATTTGTTCGTTTCCGACACCATATATTACACGGATGATTGATTACCAGCTGACCTCTGTAGCATACGCACACGCCTGTAGTAGGTGCTTTTCGACACGTTTAGCTGTCTGATAGCGTCAGTCGCTGTGATAACGCCTCTGCAAACGTCAGAATGGACACGATTGAACTCAGGAATTTCAATAGCCTTACGCCCCTTGTAAACTCCAGCAAGTTTGGCGATTTCAATGCCTTCTCTCTGCCTAGCGAGAATAAAGGATCGTTCTAGTTCACTGAGAGCTCCGAAAATGGTTACCATGAATCTACCAGTATTTGAAGATAAATCTAACGCTTCCTTCTGTGATATAAATCCAACGCCCAACTCGATAAATGTGTCAATCAGCCAAAGCAAGTCCTTTGTACATCTTGCTAGCCTTGAGATGCTCTCAACTATAACAATGTCATCAGCTCTTATGAAGTCAAGCATTTCTTTTAATGCAGGTCTATCAGTGTTTTTACCCGAGCATTTGTCAATAAAAATCTTGTCAACGCCTAATCTTTCCATCAGCACCTCCTGACGTGCGGTGTTCTGTTCTGTAGTGGAAACTCGGCAGTAACCAATTCGCATAAACAACATCCCCTTATCTTAAGTATTTCAATATTAACTACAGCAATGCAGATTGCAGTGCCTCATGGCTATACCTAAATGACACCGCAATCAACCGCAATCTGTTGTGCCGTTAGGGTTATATTTTTAATAATGGCACGTGCCAAAATAAAGAGATACCCTAACGGCACAAAAAGTGCTTCTATCTGCTTCCAGTTTGAAGTTCATAATACAGCTCCACGACTGCCTGCTTAAAACTGATTTTTCTTCCGCATTTAAAAGACCAAAATCTATGCAAATCTATCACATCACCACCGAGACCACATCCGAAGCACTTGAACTTCTCTTTCTTGTATTTCTCGTCATAGTGATAGTAAAATGATGGCTTTGTATCAGCATGAAACGGACAAATAATAGGCTTTGTCATAGTTATCACTCTGTTTGTTCCTGTGTAGTGTACGCTTGGTATAATCTTGCTGTTGACATATTCGCCAACGCTGTATTTTTCGCACACATACTGCTTCATATCAAAATCACTCACGCATATCACCTCCTTACCCCATAAAATATTTCAGTTTTATTCTCTTTCTTTTATATACTCCTCCTATGGGTAAATTCATACTTATTACATATCTCAACTCATTCTCTCAAATCCTTGTAACACCACACATTTTCCAGTTTTTTAAGCCTGAAGAATACAACGGATTTTAGCCAAATCTACCACAAGATTTAATTTTCCTCCGTTTTTCATAATAAGTTTTACATCAATTCTTAGCAAAATACATCAAATCTTAAATTTCAAATAAACAAAATTTAAATGTCGTCATCGTCAAAATAACCGTAATCATTCAAATTAAAATGTTCAGTAGCTAGGTTGTTGTAGTCCTCAGTGTACTCAGCCCACTGTTCTTGAAATGACGTTTCGTGCACTGTTTCTTGTTGCTCTCTCAGAAAGTTTCTCGCTTCATCTTTTGTTGTAGCACTCTCAATTGTTTCACTGACGCAGTTAGCCGTCTTTTCAAAGTCATCAAGGAAATTATTTATAGCTACTGTCTTATCGGCGTCAATACTTATCTTTTTATCCAGGTGCTTACTCGAAACTTCAGGGTATTTAATATGATAGCCACCATACTTCTCAAAAAACGAACTTTTCTGTGAAAGTATAAAGCCCATTGCTTCGAGTACCCTCTTGATAAAAGTGTTCTTTTTGTTGGCAGTATCTATGCTGTCATATTTACATTTTACCTGTGGACTTCGATTAATTAGAGATTCAAATGTTATTCCAAAGTATTTGTCGATATTACCACTCCGCAAAAACGACTGAATAAACTGTTCTACAAGGAGCTCAGCATACATATTGCCACCCACAAAAGCAGAGTACCGCATCAAAAAATTGTGAGTGCACTCTATAGGAACAGTATCTTCAGGTTTTTCAAAGAGATTTTTTTTAAGCCAGTTGAAGTATTTTCCACTGTATGTAATTGTTTTACCATCCAAAGTGCCTTTGAACCCCCAAAATAGTTCTCCTGCATTTGTTATTGCAACCAACCTGCTATAATCTTGTAGCATCTGTTTCAAACGTTTCATTTCTCTTTCGTATAGGTTCAATCCTGTTTTTCGCACAATCTCTGACAATGCAATGCTATAAGTTTCAGCTTCTCTGTTAACGCAATTTGTCTGATTTCGGCAATGCATTGCATACAAGATTTTAAGTAGCGATAAATTTACATCGGCAATGTTATTATCAAAATAAAGATCAACAACGTCCGTATTCTCTTTAAGTATACGCAGAACAACATTCGAGTTGTTTTTTATTTTCCTGTACAAACCGTCATCCACTAAGTTCAGCGCCCACGCAAATCCTTTCGCTGTTGGAAGCATCAAGTTTTCACCTTTGTATTTTTCATTTTTATCTATAGCCTTTTCAATCTTATTTTCTAGTGCAAGCAGATAATGCAGGTTGTAGGATTCATTGCGTAAAACCTGAGCATTAGAGCCACCGAAAAACACGCCTCTCATATTTGCCTTTTGGTCAACTCCGTAAGGTGATAACAACTTTTTCAACACGTTCTCGAGTCTCTTGAGTTCATCCTCACTGTAGGAGGGTTGCCCAAGCAAATAAACAATGCGGAATCTATTACGTCTTTCACCGTTGTTGTAAGTATCGTAAATGATGTTGGGGCAGAGGTTGATTTTTTTGAGTTTGGTGATAACCTGATTACGTGAAAAATACATTCCGCCGGTGTTGTCAAAATCAAAAAATAGCAGACTTATGCAAACAAAGGATGTGTTCATAGCATATTTGTTTGGGAATATCATGCGTCCTGCTTCGATGTAATTGCACAAATCATCCAGTTTTTTAGTTTCAATGCATTCACCTAAATTCTCTGTTGCTTTTTGCTTTTTTATCTCCGACGCCACTTCTTCACCAGTAGGTTTTCTGTCGTATGTTTCGTGAGAGATTCGAAAGGCAAATGTTGGAAATTTCATACTATTGTCCATGTTATTTACTCCTTATCAAAAATAATGATGTAGTATACACTACTTTCCCTGGAAGATTACATGCGTCGGTGTTATTTCAGTCTTTATGACGCATCTTTTGTATATGTAGATGCACCAAAGGCAATGATTCGTTCAAAAAACATACAGTAGAGCCTACTTTGCCACTGTTGTGTATCAGAAAGTATAGGGGGCGACACCTGAAAACAACGCTGTTGTGTCAATATGCAGACAACGAAAATGAGCCTGACGGCATACAAATGCCATCAGGCTCATATCATTTTCAGGTATATTTCCGCACAGCTTTTTTCTGTGGGCTATGCTTTCTCTACACAGCTTTGAAAGCTGTGTATTTTATGTTTATATTATATGTTGGTGGGGGAGTCATTTTTTGCCTTTTTCTTGCTCTTACCCTTTTTGACAGACTTATCACTTTTGCTAACCTGTTCAGTCGGTGTAACATTTTCTGTTGCAGTTTCTCCGTCCAAATCCTTTTTATCGTCCTTTACTTCAGTCGCTTCGCCAAGGCTGACTATCTCAAATTCCGATGACGCCTCAGCTTGTTCAACCTGTATCGGATATGCCGACAATAAAACTAATCCCATTTCATCAAGAGCCTCAGGTGTTAAAATGCAAGGTGCTTTTTCGTCTGCCTTTAGAGCTTCGTCAATAATTCGAGCGGTTTTTATAAGTTCCTCAGCCGTTTTCTCATTTGCCGTATAGAACCCTCTGTTTTCTACATTGACCTGCTCATCCTTTTTAAGGAAGTAAAGAATAAATTGAAGCTCTTTTTTACCTGCCGAGGTCTTTTTATCACTCAGCAGACGAGTGTACGCTTCGTCCATTACAATTCTGCTTTCAGCACCCTTGATAACGTCTGAGTTTTTCTTTGGCGTGTCCGATATTTCCAGCAACACGGCAAGTTTTTCTTGTTCTTTGCGTAAGTTCATTTTCATAAAATCGTCTCCTTTTGTATTGATTTCCTTTAACTACGCAAATGTTCTTGGGACTGCTGATGTTATAAATTACGTGGCAACACCAAAAAAAGCGTCACTGACAACACTTTTGACGCACTTTTCAGCGGAGACCACATAGAATGAGTGGAAAATATAACACGTAATGCCTAAGTTAACACTTCGCAGACGATTTAACACCAAACGTACGCTTAAACTTAAGAGTGGGAATAATAAACAATACCCCGAAAACTGCGTTATAATGCGGTTTTCGGGGATTTTATTTTGAAATTGATAACAGAATGATAACATTTGTTATTTTTCAGTATTGTTTTTCAGTTTCTTAAATTCTTCATGTAAGCGTTCAGCCTTAATACGAGGATAACTGTAACGCCACATATCATATTCTCCCTTATTTATTTCACCTGATTTAAGTTTTTCAAATTCGCTGTTCCATGAACTGAGCATTTTGCTTACGGTTCTTGTAGCAGCGTTTTTATTTTCTACGGCAAGGTACACTTGCCCGTCAATTTCTTTAGGAATAAAGCTGTATTCATCCTCCAAATAGAAAAGTGCGTGTAAAACGGCATCGTAGTTTTCTAAATTAGGATTGGAAATGGCATAAATGCTTACACCTAAAGCACCGGCGATTTTCTCAAGCTGCTTTTCGGACGGTGTACGGTTTCCGAGCTCATAATTACGGATTGCCGGTTCGCTCATTCCTGCCCTTTGTGCTAATTCCTTCTGTGATAAGCCAAAAGCTGTACGGAACCGCTTAATCTTCTTTCCAACTTCCATAATAATACCTCCAAATATCTGTTATCAAAATAGTTCATATACTCATTATAACACAAACAGTTCAAAAATGAAATACTTATTTTAAATTTTGTGAAAAATATAAAAATATTAAATTTTTGTGAACATGAACAAAAGGTATTGACAGTTCATAAACGAACTGATATAATACAGATACGCAGTTCAGATATGAACTGTAAAAATAATCAAGGAAGGAGGACCTCGATATGAATAAAAAGTTGATGATTTCTGCCGATGAGGTAGCGGAAGCTTTGGGTGTATCAATGTCCCATGCTTATAAAATCGTACGACTGTTAAACAAAGATTTAGAAGCAAAAGGCTTTATAACAGTAGCGGGCAGAGTAAGCAGAAGATACTTTGAGGAAAAATTTTACGGTTCGGAAGGAGTGTTTAACAATGTCGGTGCATAAGGACAAAAAGACAGGAAAATGGTATGTATCATGCCGATATGATAATTGGGATGGTGCGAGA
>JAHAZB010000062.1 GCA_018384175.1 Eubacteriales bacterium | reverse complement strand
TGTCATTGGACATTCATTAGATACATCTGATGAAGATGTTATAACAGTAATATTCGAAATGTTTGATGTTGTATTCATTTATTATTATGATGATAGTGCACTTGATAAATATGTAAAAAATCTAACTCAAATTTTTACTGCTAAACAACTTAGTAAAATGACTCTTTCTTCGAAGATCGTATTCAGACAATTACCTACTAACGAATACATAAAAGATTTAAAAACAAATCATAAAAATCATTAAGCAGACTGTAATTAAAATTAATAGTATTATAGGCGAGGTGAAATAATGAATAAAAATAATTTTGTAGAAATCCTTGCACTTTTAAGGAAAATGGAAATACATTCAAATCCGTATCTTACGGAAATAGAAAAAGAGCTTTACAAACATGTAATAGACGAAATTAAGAAACAAGCCCAAAAATAGAGGTGAAAACAAATGACAAACTTTGATTTCTTAAAATCTGATCCGCAATTTGCCACATTTTCCGATGTTGCTATTTCTGCTGAAAAGATTTTAAATATTGATGCGGCGGCATCTGTATTAAATTGCCGCAGAGCAATGGAGTTTGCGGTAAAATGGATGTATTCTGTTGATAAGGATTTGGAAATGCCATATGATACAACTCTTATCACATTGATGAGCAGCGAAGAATTTCGTGATGTTGTAGGGAATGAAATATACAGAAGAATGGACTTCATCCGTAAAGTGGGCAACATTGCGGCTCATGGCGGAAAGAAAATATCAATGGAGCAGGCAAAGCTTTGCATCGAAAACCTTTATTATTTCACGGACTTTATTGCATATTGCTATGGCAAGGATTATAAAGAAGGTCAGTTTGATGCAAGTCTTTTGGAGCTTACCACAGAAGAAGCATTGTCATTTGTTACCGAAAAGACCGTTGATCTTGAAAGCCTGATGGCTGAAAACAAGTCGTTAAAAGACGAACTTACTGCACGTCGTGCCGAACAGCAGCAGACGTATGTTCCAAAGCCGCTTGATTTATCCGAGTTTAAGACAAGAAAGATATACATAGATACTATGCTTCAAGAAGCCGGTTGGATTGAAAACGAAACTTGGATAAATGAAGTTGAACTTCCGGGTATGCCCAACAAATCCGAAGTCGGATATGCCGACTATGTTTTATATGATGATACGCATAAACCGCTTGCAGTTGTTGAAGCAAAACGCACCTGCAAGGATGTAGCAGTTGGCAGACAACAGGCAAAACTTTATGCAGATATTTTAGAAAAGCAGTACGGCAGAAGACCGGTTATATTCTTAACTAATGGTTTTGAAACAAGAATTGATGACGGTCAATATCCCGAAAGAAAAGTTGCAACTATTTATTCAAAACGTGACTTGGAAAAGATGTTCAACCTTCGCAGGATGAGGACAAGTCTTAAAAATGTGATGGTTGATAAAAATATTGCAGGAAGATACTATCAGGAAGGTGCTATCAAAGCAGTTGCGGATAGCTTTGATGTTAAAAACCGCAGAAAAGCGCTTTTGGTTATGGCAACAGGCTCGGGTAAAACAAGAACGGTAATTGCACTTTGTAAAGTGCTTTTAGAGCACGGATGGGTTAAAAACATTTTATTTTTGGCAGACAGAACGTCACTTGTAACACAGGCAAAGCGTGCTTTTGTAAACTTGTTGCCCGATTTATCTGTTACTAACCTTTGTGAAGAAAAAGATAATTTTACAGCGCATTGTGTATTCTCAACTTATCAGACTATGTATAACTCAATAGATGAAGTAAAAGACGAGGAAGGAAAGTTATTCACAAGCGGTCATTTTGACCTTTTAATCTGTGATGAAGCGCATCGTTCGATTTACAATAAATACAGAGATATTTTTAACTATTTTGATGCTCCGCTCGTTGGTCTTACAGCTACACCGAAAGATGAAATTGATAAGAACACTTATGAAATTTTTGAACTTGAAAGCGGTGTGCCCACTTATGGCTATGAACTTGCTCAAGCGGTTACGGATGGATATTTGGTTGATTATATGTCGGTAGAATCAAAGCTTAAATTCATTGAACAGGGCATTACCTACGAAGAGTTAACTGATGAAGAAAAAGAAGAATATGAAAATCTATTCGAGGACGAAGATGGAGAAATCCCCGAAAGAATAAGCTCTTCTGCTTTGAATGAATGGATATTTAACCGTGATACAATCCGTCAGGTGCTTAATGTTCTTATGACAGATGGCATCAAAATTGAATACGGTGAAAAACTTGGGAAGACAATCATATTTGCTAAAAATCACCTTCACGCTGAAAAAATACTTGAGGTTTTCAATTCTGAATACCCACATTTAAGCGGTTTTGCAAAGGTGATTGACAATAAAATCAATTATGCACAGAGTCTGATTGATGAATTTTCTGACCCTAAAAAGCTGCCGCAGATTGCAATTTCTGTTGATATGCTCGATACAGGCATTGATGTGCCGGAGGTTTTGAATTTGGTGTTCTTTAAGAAAGTTATGAGTAAAGCAAAGTTTTGGCAGATGATAGGGCGTGGCACTCGTCTTTGCCCCGGACTTTTAGATGGAGAAGATAAAAATAAATTTTACATTTTTGATTTTTGCGGCAACTTTGAGTTTTTCAGAATGAATCAAGGAAAGCCTACTGCAAATCAGATGGCACTTCAGGGTGCAATATTTAACCTGAAATCGCAAATTATCTTTAAACTCCAAGATATTGCTTATCAGACTGAGGATTTAATTGCTTTTCGTAAGAGTTTGGTTGGCGAAATGGTAACAAAAGTTCGAGAACTCAACAAAGACAATTTTGCGGTAAAGCAACATTTAAAGTATGTTGAATTATATTCAAGTGAAGAAAATTATGTATCGCTTACATACGAAGACACGCTTATTATCAAAGAGGAACTTGCACCCCTTATAATTCCGGATGAAGACGAGGCAAGTGCTGTGCGTTTTGATGCACTTATGTACGGAATTGAACTTGCATATCTTGCCGGTAAGGGTTATGGCAGGCACAGAAGCGATTTGTTCAAAAAAGTAAGCGGAATTGCGAGCGTTGCCAACATTCCAGAAATAACAGCAAAGTCTGAACTGATCAATAAAATTTTGCATACGGATTATTTGGATAATTGCGGAGTAAATGATTTTGAATATATTCGTGAATCACTTCGTAATTTGATAAAGTATATTCCGCAAAATGTTTTAAGATATGACACCAATTTCGGTGATGATATTCTTTCAACCGAGTGGAAAGAATCTGAACTTGAAAGCGATGACCTTAAAAATTACAGAGCAAAAGCTGAATATTATGTAAGACAGCATCAGGACAACAGCGTAATTGCAAAGCTTAAAGGAAATATTCCGCTTGTTCAAGAGGATATAGCAGAACTTGAAAAGATTTTGTGGAATGAGGTCGGAACGAAAGAAGAATATACTGCCGAATACGGCGAAAAACCGCTTGGTGAGTTCGTTCGTGAAATTGTCGGCCTTGATATGAATGCTGCAAAAGAAGCATTTTCAGAATTTTTAAGCAATACAAATTTGGACAGCAGACAGATATATTTTGTCAATCAGATTGTTGAATATATTGTTCATAACGGAGTGATGAAGGATTTATCTGTGCTACAGGATTCACCTTTTACCGACAGAGGAAGTGTGGTCGAAGTGTTTACAGATTTGTCTGTATGGGCAGGAATCCGCAAGGTTATTGAGAATATCAATATGAATGCGGCAGCATAGAAAAAATAGTTTGATAAATGTTAACTACCCCTTGATTTATCATAAATATTATGTTAACATATAGATGCTAACAAATTGATAACAGATGACACCATAGACCAAATAATTAAAAGATTTTAAGCGGAAACGGCGATGAAAACGGCTTAAAATCAGGTGATACAACATAAATCATGTTATAACGCACCGAGTGGGAATGACATATCACACCTCACAAATGGCTTAACCACGCCGTTTGTGGCACTTGCGAGTGCAAAATGGCAACAATTTGGCAACACTAAATTATTTATAAAAGTAAGAGCTAACTGATTTTGATTTCAGTTAGCTCTTTTTGTGTGCATTAGATAAATTTATTTGAAAGTGCAGTTATAGACCGATTGATGTATTTTAGGGCAGACAACACATCTTTAATTTCTGGATCTAAAGTTAGTACATTATGTAAACAATTTATATCAATTGAATATTCTTCTTTGATTAGTTTGTCACAGGTTTCATAACTTAATTTTATATCAAATTTTTCATCATCATAATTTGAAAAGTCAAAAATTGTTCCAATGTGTTGTTGTGGGGCAAGAAATATATTTTTTAAATTCGAAACATTGAATTGCTTTATATCGGCATTGCCAGCTTTCGACCAATCTAAATCAGGAGATATTTCTAATGATAATAATTTTGCTGGTGAGTTTCCAAAGTTTTTTATAATCAAATCATGAGTTACACTCACATCGCTTTTACGTATGTAAAATAATATATTTCCTCTATTTTGTTCAAAATACTGATTTTGTTGTTCTTTTAATTGCTTTCTCATTTCTTTGAGATTTAAATATGTAAACCATATAGCAATGATTGAGCCAATAAAAGTTATCAAACTTAAGATTAGTCCAATAAATTGAAATAATGTTGAATGCCATTCAGCAGATGTCATATAGATCCTCCCTCTTATTTATCCCTATTTAAGGATTTACTTTCCGGATAATTATATCTCCAATTATCGTATTCCTCTTTTGTTATCTCACCATTACGGTATTTACGGGCAACCTTATTCCACGCACGGAGCATATCGTACATAGGAAAATAAGACGGATTTTCTCTGTCAAGTGTAAGACAGAATTCGTCATCAAGCATATTTATTGTCAATCCGTATATATCCTCTATTGCAAACAGGGTGTGCAGCAGTGCATCGTAATTATCAATATCAGGCAGTTTGATTGCCTGCGGTGATACACCGAATATTTTTGCAATATCCTTTATCATATCATCTTTTGGTGTTCTGACACCTATTTCATACTGACCTACACGAGTTTCGGCTGTTTTTTCACTAAAGCCGAGTTTGATGCCAAGCCATTTTTGTGTGGCACCGTGCAGATTTCTTAAAAATCTTATTCGTTCTCCGATAGCCATAATATATCTCCAATCGTATTGTTCTATCTACTATTATAACATATTAGTTTGAGTTAGTCAACTATAAGAAATAAAAAAGATAATAAATTTCAAAAAAATACTTGACATTATCGAATAAGTAATGTATAATGATAATACATTATCTAATTGCGTTGAGTATAGCAGTAAAAACAAACAGGTTAAAACGCTGTATTACTGCAATTTGATAAAAAACCAATAGTAAGGAGTGAAAACAATGGGGAATTTATTTTTGAGAGCTGATGAAGTGCAGCAGATACTCGGAGTATCAAAGTCGTATGCTTACAAGGTTATCAAGGAAATGAATTCCGAACTGCAACGGCAAGGCTATCGCACCATTGCCGGCAGAGTAAGCAAACAATACTTTTTCGAGAAAGTGAATTATCAGCCACAGGCAGAAGGGAGTTGTAAAAATGGCGGTATATAAAGACGGCGAGAAAAAATGGCGTGCAGTTTACCGATTTACCGATTGGACGGGTGAAAGAAAGCAAACGCAAAAAAGAGGTTTCAATACAAAGCGAGAGGCACAAGCGTGGGAGCGAGAGCAGCTACGAAAAGTAAAATCGGATGTTGATATGACCTTTGAAAGCTTTGCAGAACTGTATCGTGAAGATGTCGGAGCAAGAATTAAGGAAACAACATGGGAAACAAAAAATTCTATTATTGATAAAAAACTGATTCCCTATTTTGGGAAAAAGCGAATGTCGGACATCAAACCTAAGGATATTATTGCATGGCAAAATAAAATGATGAATTACCGTGATGAACATGGAAAGCCATATTCGCCTGTATATCTTAAAACCTTACACAATCAATTAAGCACAATATTTAATCATGCAGTAAAGTTTTACGGACTATCTGAAAATCCTGCCGCAAAAGCAGGCAATATGGGTAAGGCCAAGAACAAGGAAAAAGAGTTTTGGACTAAAGATGAATACTTGAAATTCATTGATGAGATGCTTGATAAGCCGATTTCGTTCTACGCATTTGAAATGTTGTATTGGACGGGCATAAGACTGGGAGAATTGCTTGCATTGACATCTTCAGACTTTGATTTTGAAAGAAAAACGGTTACAATCAACAAATCATATCAGCGAATTAGCAAAAAGGATATTATAACAAGTCCCAAAACTGAGAAAAGCAACAGAGTAATCAATATGCCCGATTTCTTGTGCGAGGAAATGAAAGAGTATATTGATAGCCTTTATGGTGTGACGGACAGTGACAGGATATTCCAAATCAGCAAAAGCTATTTGCACCATGAGATGGACAGAGGTACAAAAGCCGCAGGCGTAAAGCGTATTCCCATACACTCCATTCGCCATAGTCATATAAGCTTTCTGATAGACTTAGGATTTTCGGCTGTTGCAATAGCTAATCGAGTAGGGCATGAAAGTATTGACATTACATATAATTATGCTCATATGTTCCCGTCTACACAGCTTGATATGGCTAATAAACTGAACGAGGAAAGGGGTGAGTATAATGGATAAATCGCTTGATAACAAAGGGCGTTGGCGAAATGTGATAATATCTTTTAGAATGTCACCGCAGGAGCGAGATGATTTGAATGTCAGAGTAAAGCTGTCAGGACTTGCAAAGCAGGACTACATAATAAAACGCCTGTCGGAGCGTGACATAGTAGTTCAGCCGAACACAAGAGTTTACAAGGCTTTAAGAAACCAAATGGCAGAAATTTTGGAAGAATTAAAGCAAATAGACAACGTGGCAGGCATTGACAGTGACTTGCTCGACATAATTCAAATTACAGTGCAAACCTACAACGGGTTGGCAGAAAAAGAAAAGTCCTGATGTATAGGCAAATACAAAAGGACTCGGAAAGTGTGGTAAAACACCCTCACAACAAGGATATTTTACCACACCTCCGGCTAATTTGCAATAGGAGGTGACGAAAAAATGAGCAATTTGAAACTGATAAATATGCAGGACATTGAAGTTGAAGCCATAAGCTGGCTTTGGTATCCGTTTATCCCATACGGAAAAGTAACAATTATACAAGGAGATCCGGGCGAAGGAAAAACAACGCTTGTACTTCAGATTATTGCAAGGCTCACCAAAGGGGAAAGCATTATCAATGAGAATGCAAATCCTCCGATAAATGTTATATACCAAACGGCAGAGGACGGATTATCCGACACGATAAAACCTCGATTGTTAGCTGCAAATGCAGATTGCTCCAAAGTGCTTGTAATTGATGACAAGGATACACCGCTTACAATGAGAGATATAAGACTTGAAAAGGCTATTGCTGAAACAAGTGCAAAACTTGTGGTATTAGATCCGATTCAAGGCTTCTTGGGAGCTGATGTTGATATGCACAGGGCAAACGAGATCAGGCCGATTATGAAGCACATAGCAGAGCTTGCGGGAAAATATAAATGCGCCGTAATCTTAATCGGGCATATGAACAAATGCAGCGTTGGAAAGTCGGCATACAGAGGTTTAGGCTCAATCGACTTTCAGGCGGCAGCGAGAAGCGTTCTGATTGTTGGCAGAATTAAGGATGAGCCGGAAACAAGGGTTGTATGTCAGACAAAAAGCTCACTTGCACCCGAAGCAAAGGCAGTTGCATTCCGATTGAGTGAGGAAAACGGTTTTGAATGGATCGGTGAATATGATGTTACTGCTGATGATTTGCTTTCCGGAACAGCAAAAGGCTCAAAGAAGCAAGCAGCTATGGATTTTCTTGAAAAATTGATTGCTGATGGTCAAATGTCGCAGACGGAGATAATGGAACTTGCAGAGAAAAAGGGCATAGCCGAAAAGACCTTGCGAAATGCAAAGGAAGCATTGAATGTGAAATCTAAACGGTTGAACAACCAATGGTATTGGAGCTTAGACTAAAGTAAGATGGCAAGATGCCCCTTTCTATACAATAGGGCATCTTGCCACCTTGAAAGGATATGATGTGATATGAAGAAAATACAAATCACGCAAGAGTTATTTGTAAAAATGCTCAAATATTTTTACGGTGAGGAATTTGAGCTTGATGACGATGAGTTGTGTGAGCTTTACCGTGAAATAAAGAGTGGCATTGATAAAAAGCTTGACGCAATTTCAAGAAGAGGCTACTACACCGAATATAAAACAGCTGATACTGCTGAAGCAAAAGAACAAGCAAGGCAGAAGTATCTTGATGCTGTGGGTATGCACAGAGATTTAAGATATTGATTCCCTTTTAACCACCTGAACGGGAATGTGGCACATTCCCGTAAAATTACTAAGAATGAGAGGACTGAACCATGAAAGAAAAATTTATTGAAAACGGAATTGAGTATGTTCGCTGCGGAGATTATTATATTCCTAATTTGTCTGTACCGCAAAATCAATATGAAATTGGCAAATACGGCAGAATGAGATTGAAGTATATTAAAAGCGAAAGAAAATGCTTCTACAGCTATCTTATGATAACCGGGAATTTGAATGAACATCTGCATGAAATTGATGTGCAGGCACAGGAGATTTTAAATCAATTTATAAAAGCGGCGGAGCAATATGCTCCCGACAAGGAGGCACAACAAATGGAATGGGTAAGACATATGAACAGTGCAAAAGCCTCTGCCAATGAGGTTATAATTCACGAACTGATTTATGTATAAAGTAGGAACTTAATGTTCTAACAAGCATAGCGTTTGGATGCCCAAATTCTCCATTTTAGTGGCGTTGCCCCTAATACCCCAATGCAGAAAGGAGAATTTTCGTGCGAGTGAGAAACAACAGAATGACGCTTCGACTCAATGATAAAGAATGTCATACTTTGAAAAAATCGTCTGAAAAAGTTGGTGTCCCCAAAGAAGTATATCTGCGGATGCTGATTATGGGAACACAACCGAAAGAAAAACCGTCGGCTGATTTTTACGGTATGATGAAAGAATTAAACGCTATCGGAAACAGTCTGAATCAGATTGCAAAGGTGGCAAATTCAAAAGGCTTTATCAATGTAAAAGCATATGAGGAGAATGCCCGTAAGTTAAACAAATTTATCACAGAAATAAGCAAGGCGGTCTTTGTGCCCGAAAGGAGGGATGATAAATGGCTGCTACAAGAATTTGGTCTATAAAAGGTCGGCTTGACAGTGTGATAAATTATGTTACCAATCCGGAAAAGACAGACGGCAGCAGATATACAGATACGGAGCTTCAAGCCTTAACGGATGTAATAGATTATGCTGAGGACGGAGCAAAAACGCATAATAAGGTTTATGTTTCGGGGATAAATTTATCCCCGAACATTGCCCGTGACCAGATGGTTATGACAAAGCTGCAATTCGGAAAAACAGATAAAATTTTAGCTTATCATGGTTATCAGAGTTTCTTGCCGGGTGAGGTTACACCTGATATGGCACATGAAATCGGTATCAAGCTTGCAGAGCGTTTGTGGGGCGATAGATTTCAAGTACTTGTTACAACACATCTCGACCATGAGCATATTCACAACCACTTTTGCCTGAACTCCGTTTCTTTTGTTGACGGAAAGAAATTCAGGGGCGGCAGCAAGGCTTACTGGATTATGCGAGCAGAGTCGGATAAAATCTGTGCAGAATATGGCTTATCTGTAATAGAAAATCCCGGCAAGGGTAAAAGCTATGCAGAATGGAAAGCCGAACAGGAAGGCAGGCCAACCATAAGGGGACAGATAAAAGACGAGCTTGATGAAATCATAAAGGCATCCTACACCTACAAGGATTTTTGTAGGATACTGAAACAGCGAGGATATGAGGTTAAGCGTGATGTAAAGTATGTTGCATTAAAACCTGCCTATTCTCAAAGGTATATCCGACTTAAATCGCTCGGAGAAAATTACAGCGAGGAATCGATACAGAGGCGTATTGCTATGGCGAGGAATGGCATAAGGACATTGGATAAGCCTACGCCTGATTACAATACATGGCTTAATAAATACGAGCCAACAAAGCTACACGGATTTAAAGCATTGTATTTTCATTATCTGTATCTGTTTGGAAAAATACGCAAAAAGGAAACGCCACAGAGAATATCTTTTTATATGCGTGAGGAGCTTATAAAATTTGACCGTTATCAAAAACAGTTTCATTTTCTGATTGATAACGATGTTGAAACTGTCGAGCAGCTACAAACATTCAAGGAAAACGCAGAAAACAAAATATCAGGGCTGACTCTTAAACGCAGTAAGCTGTATAGCAAGCCCGAAACTAAGCTTGAAATTGAGGAAATCAATAATGAACTGCGTGAACTACGGAGGGATGTGAAAACCTGTAACAATATTTTTGAGGATGCCGAGCGTATCAGAGAACATACAAATTATGTTTCTCGGCTTGAGCAAGAGGCAAAGGAACAAAATAAAAGTAAAAATAGAAGTTATATTATTCGATAGAATGGA
>JAHAZB010000060.1 GCA_018384175.1 Eubacteriales bacterium | reverse complement strand
ATATAGTATAATATAAGAAAGTGATGAAAGTTGAAGGGATAGTTTATGGATTTTATATTAAGTTACATAACAAGATTTTTCCTTGTGCTGAAGTTTAGCGACCTGATAGATATTGCTATATTGGCTGTTCTTATATATCAGATAGCAAAAATTATAAGAGAAACCAGAGCTATACAGCTTCTTAAGGGAATATTAATTTTGCTGGGCGTTTTGCTGTTAAGCGATCTTCTGAATCTTAATGCTCTGAACTATATACTGGAAAATACTGTTCAGGCGGGTTTGTTTGCAATTGTGGTTATATTCCAACCTGAACTTCGTAGCATGCTCGAAAGAATGGGACGTTCAAAGGCAGGTAAGATTTTTGATGTTGTTGCCGGACAGTCGAGTAATGACAAGACCACGGAGGTTATAGATGAGCTTTGTGAAGCGGCTGTAAATTTGTCAAGAACAAAGACGGGTGCATTGATAGTTATTGAAAGAAGTACTCGTCTTGGTGATGTAATCCGTACGGGTAGCGTTGTGAATGCCGATGTATCTGCTGCTCTTCTTGAGAATATATTTGCACCTAATACACCGCTTCATGATGGTGCTGTTATAGTAAGAGGCGATAGGATTCATACTGCCGGTTCGCTTTTGCCTCTTACATCAAACCCGAACCTTTCGCGTGAGCTGGGGACAAGACATCGTGCAGCTTTGGGAATATCGGAGGCATCTGATGCAATGGTAGTAATCGTTAGTGAAGAAACCGGTAAAATCTCCATTGCAATTAACGGAACTCTTACAAGAAACCTTGATAAAGAGTCTCTTAAACGTGCACTCGAACGTGTATTTACAACCAAAAATGATGCTGATGCTGAAAAATTCAAGTTTTGGAGAGGTGTAGAAAATGCTTGACAGATTTAAGAATATGCGCATATTTATGAAGCTGTTTTCAGTTGTCCTTGCCGTGATAATATGGCTTGTCCTGATATATACCGTAGATCCTGTTATATCACAGTCGGTTAAAAACGTACAGGTAACATTCCAGGGTGAGGATGTGCTTGCAGAAAAAGGTCTTGTTCTTGTTGGTAAAGAAGATGCAGATAAAGTAAATGTTAAGATACGCGGAGCGCGCAGAGCTGTAATTAATTCGCTCTCTCTGATAACAGCTTACGTTAATGTTTCTGATATCGACAGAGCAGGGTCATGGAGCAAAACTGTCAGCTTTAATCTTGGAGTATCAGGGGTTTCGGTTGATGGCAGAGTTGGAGAAACGATTACTGTTCAAACTGAAGAACTTGTTGACAAAAAAGTGCCTGTTAAGATTGCACAGTTAGGAACAGATAAAAATAAAGATATAATAGTATCGTCTGTGCCCGAAAATGAAGACATAACATTGCGAGGAGCAAAAAGTGAACTAGCGAATATAAAAGCTGTTGTTGTTCCGGTTGATGTGTCGGCAGTATCTTCTGATATGGATGGTTTTTATAAGTATCACTTCATTGACAATAACGACAGCTTGATAAAACCACAGAGTCTTGTTAACCCTGATGAAACAATAAGGATAATAAACAACGTTTATAAAAGAAAAACTGTTGACGTCAATTATTTATTATCAAAAGACAGAGATAAGTATATGCTTGAGGTCAAGGCTTCCACCAAGACAAAAATTGATATAGGTATAATTGATGAGTCTGTTGAGGATGAAAAAATTAAATACATTAAATATTTATTTAATCCAGCAGATTACAAATCCTCAGTTTCTGAATACGTGTTTACTGCAGATGTGCCTGAGGGAATATACGTACCTGAGGAAAGCATGGAGCTTGTAGCTGAGGTTGAGCTTAAGGAACTTATAAGAACGGATATCAATCTGAAGGTTGATGTGAGAAACATTCAGCAAGGTAAGGTTGCTGTTGTAAGACCTGACGAAATAAGTCTTACAGTACGTGCACCTGCCGGTGTTTCGGAAAAAATCAAAGCGTACGTTGATGCCTCAAACCTGACTTCTGGAACATATGAGCTGGAGGTTCAGACAGAAAATGATGAAAACGTAATTTTTGAAGAAATGGGACATGTAAAAGTTATTATCAGCGAAGAGAAAGGATAAACAGAGAAGAATGGATAAACTTGTAAGAGGACAAAGTATGGACGGTGCAATCAGAGTATTTGCTGCCGTTACAACAGATCTTTCTGAAAGAGCAAGACAGATACATCAAAGTATGCCGGTTGCGGCAGCAGCGCTTGGAAGAACTTTGACAGTCGCTGCGATGATGGGGGCACAGCTCAAGAATGAGACTGATACCGTTACAATTCAATTTGCAGGCGACGGTCCTTTGGGAAAGATTGTTGCTGTTACCGATAGCAGCTCAAAGGTAAGAGGATATGTAGAAAATCCTTTTGCTGATTTGCCGCTTAACAGAAAAGGCAAGATAGATGTAGGTGGCGGTGTTGGTAAGGGAAGGCTCAGTATTGTTCGTGATTTGGGTATGAAAGAACCGTATGTTGGACAAGTTCCTATCGTAACAGGCGAAATAGCAGAAGATATCACCTATTACTACGCAAAGAGTGAGCAGATTCCAACCGCTGTTGGTCTTGGTGTGCTTGTTGATACCGATTATAGTATAAAAGCATCCGGCGGTTTTTTGATACAACTCATGCCGTTTGCAACCGATGAAACGGCTGCTAAACTGGAAGAACAGGTCAGAAAGCTTCCGAGTGTTACCGAAATGATAACATCAGGAATGACAGCTGAGGATATGTTATTTAAGGTTTGTGATGGGTTTAGTATGATGATGGATAATAATGCAGTAACTCCTGCGTATGAGTGTAAATGCTCAAAAGAACGCATGGAAAGAGCGCTTATTTCTATTGGTAAAACTGAACTCGAAAAGATTATTTCAGAAAATGGTGAAGCTGAACTTACTTGTCAGTTTTGCGACAGGAAGTATAAATTCGATATTGACCAGCTTGAAAATATGCTAAAACAAGCAAAATAATGTAAAAAAATGCTTGACAACAGAGTGATTAAAGTGTATAATGGTATAGATGTCCGATTTCCTGCGCGAGAAATCGGTTAGAACTGTTACAATAATTGGAGGTGTTAAGAAATGAAAAGAACTTATCAGCCTAAAAAGCGTCAGAGATCAAAGGAGCACGGTTTCAGAAAAAGAATGAGCACAGCTTCAGGTAGAAAGATTTTGGCAAGAAGAAGGTCAAGAGGCAGAAGAAAGTTATCTGCATAAGATTAAGGCGAGAAGTTGTGTGCTTCTTGCCTTTTTGACATTTATAGCGAATATTTTATAGTTATGAAATTTACTGAAAGTATTACAGAAAACAGAGTATACAGGCAGATGTACAGTCGCGCGAATAATGTTGTCTGCAAAAATATTGTTGTATATTTAAGAAGGAACAGACTGGGCATAAACAGACTCGGGCTTACCTGTACCAAAACTGTAGGGAAGGCGGTTGAGCGTAACCGAGCTAAACGTCTTATGAAAGAGGCGTACAGATTAAACGAGGACAAGCTGTTAAAAGGCTATGATATTATTATCGTGGCTCGAACAAGGACAAAGAATGCACGTTTTTTTGAAGTTGAAAAGGACTTTTTGTATGCATCTAAAAAACTGTCATTTCTTTTAGAGTGTGAGTAATGAAAAAGCTTTGTATGTATCTTATTAGATTTTATCAAAAGAATATATCTCCGCTTAAAGGAATGCCCTCGTGCAGATTTATTCCTACTTGTTCTGAGTATGCTTATCAGGCAATTGAAAAATACGGTTTCTTTAAGGGGACTTATCTTGCCGTAAAAAGAATACTCAAATGCCATCCGTTCCATAAAGGCGGCTATGACCCGCTTGAATAGCATTACACGAAAGGAAATTCCCTGATGTTTGAATTTTTTATAACTAAGCCACTTGGCTTTATTATTCAGTTTATTTATAATATTGTCCAGAATTATGGTTGGTCAATTGTGATTTTTACTGTAGTAGTAAAACTTATACTTCTTCCGCTCCAGATTAAATCCCAAAAGAGCATGAAGAAACAACAGAAAATTCAGCCTATTATTGCTCAGCTTCAGAATAAGTATGCAAATGATAAAGAAAAGCTGCAGACTGAAATGATGAAGGTCTATAAAGAGAATAATGTCAGTATGACAGGAGGTTGCCTGCCGCTTTTGATTCAGTTCCCGATACTAATTGGTTTGTATAATGTAATTCAAAGACCTTTAAGCTATCTTTTGAATGTCGACTTTAAGCTTGAAAGTGTTATTGAGCGTATAAGCGATGTAATCGCAAAGATGGCAGCTGATCCTGCTGTTGCACATGCAGTTGAAGGACTCAAAAATCTTGATGCTGCTTCGCTTGCAGAGAAAATACACAAAACCTATCAGATACAGTTTCTTACATGGACAAGATACCTTGAAGAAACCGTTGGTGGTTTTAGTGATTGGGTACTTAATTTCAATTTCCTCGGACTTGATTTGTCGAAGAAACCGTCGGCAGGAGTATCTGCACTTTTCAGTGGTAACTTTGAAAACTTGAGCACTATTTTGCTGCTTCTTATACCGGCTGTTGCAGTGTTTGCAACATGGTTTTCTATGAGACAGAGTCAGAAGATGACTTCTGCCAAAAAGTCTGATGATATGGGTGATACAGCCGCTACAATGAATTCTATGTCAAAGACTATGAATTATATGATGCCGGTTATGACGGGCGTGTTTACATTCACACTTCCTGCGGCTATGGGTGTATATTGGATAACATCAAGCATAATGCAAATAGTTACACAGTATATTCTTAATGTTTATTTAGATAAAAAGGAGGATGATTTCGTTGTTAAAATTCCCGAAAAAAATAGAAAAAACAGCAAAAAGCATAGATGAAGCTAAAGAACTGATTTTAAGTGAGCTTGGACTTGCAGAAAATGAGGTAGAGTTCGCTGTTGTAGAAGAAGGAAAAAAAGGTGTTTTTGGACTTGGTGCAAAAGAAGCCGTTGTTACTGCAGAGGTTAAGGATATCGTATCATCAGCAGCCAAGAAATTCCTTTCAGAGCTTTTCGAAACAATGAATTTAGCCGTTTCTGTTCAGACTGAGCTTAATGAAAATATGCTAAATATTGAACTTATAGGTGATAATCTCGGGATTGTTATCGGTAAGAGAGGCGACACATTAGACAGTATTCAGTATCTTACATCACTTGTTGTAAACAGTATGACTGATGATTATATCAAGGTTACAATTGATGCTGAAAATTATCGTCAGAAGAGATATGACTCTCTTATTGCACTTTCAGAGCGTCTTGCTCAAAAGGTTGCAAAGACGGGAAGAAAGTATACACTTGAACCGATGAATCCATATGAACGCAGAATTATCCATGCTAATCTTCAGTCAAACGAGAAGGTAACAACATTTTCAGTTGGTGAAGAGCCTTACCGTAAGGTTGTTATTTCACCAAAGAACCCAAGACCTTATTATAAGAGTCGAAACAGCGAAAAGAAGAGTGGATTTGGCGGATATTCAAACGGATATGATGCGGCTGAATATACACCTTCATACTCTGAGAATATTGAAGATAGCGAAGAATAAGGAGAATACTTATGTCAGGACATTCTAAATGGAGCACCATTAAACGTAAAAAGGGTGCAAATGATGCTCAGAGAGCAAAGATATTTACCAAGATTGCAAGAGAAATTATAGTTGCTGTTAAATCCGGTGGCCCTGAACCAGATAATAACTCAAGCCTTAAGGATGCTATTGCAAAGGCGAGAGCGGCAAATATGCCTAACGATAATATTAACCGTACTATCAAAAAGGCTGCGGGTACAACAGACGGTGATAATTATGAAAATATCACATATGAGGGTTACGGTCCCAATGGTGTTGCTGTTATAGTTGAAGCTCTTTCAGATAACAGAAATCGTACCGCTGCTGATGTTCGTCATTATTTTGATAAGTTCGGTGGTAACCTTGGACAGACAGGCTGTGTAAGCTTTATGTTTGATCGTAAGGGCGTTCTTGTAATTGAAAATGACGGCATTGACGAAGATACAATAACCATGGATGCGCTTGAAGCAGGTGCAGAGGATATTGAAATTGATGAGGAATGTGTAGAAATTACAACTGCTCCTGATGATTTTCATGCTGTCAGAGATGCTCTTGAATCAAAATATGAGTTCTCAAGCGCCGAAATCACAATGGTACCACAAACCATGGTAACATTAACCGACGAAGAACAGATAAAAATGATGACGAAGCTCATCGAGAATCTTGAAGATAACGATGATGTTCAAAATATCTATCATAACTGGGATGCTCCCGAAGATGGAGAATAATTTGATACCCGACGTAAAAGTCGGGTATTTTTTTGTTTTCATACATATATATTTACTGATAGGAGTTGATGTTGTATGTTTGCTGTTTATAGTTTAAGAAGGATGGCATATTTTTTTGCGATTGCTGCGTGTTTTATTATTTTTTCTGCATCAATTCATACTGAAGAAAGAAATGATAAAGAACTTATTGTGATTATGTATCACAGTATACTTAAAGATACTCAGAGAACAGGGAAATATGTTGTAAGACCGGAAAGTGTTGATAATGATATAAAGTACCTGATAGAACATGGTTATAAGTGTGTGTCTGCTAATGAAGTTATTTCGTTCAGTAGAGGTGAAGCAAATCTACCTGATAAGGCATTTATGCTCACGTTTGATGATGGTTGTTATAATAATATGGTGTATTTGATGCCAATTCTGGAGAAATACAATGCTAATGCTGTAATATCTATTGTTGGCAGTTACAGTGAAAAGTTTTCTAAAATCAATGAAGCTAATGCGGCATATAGCTATCTTCGGTGGTGCGACATCAAGCAAATGAAGGAAAGTGGCAGAATAGAATTTGGGAACCATAGCTACGACTATCACAAGATAAAAGATGGAAGAATTGGCTCAAAAATTGTCAGGTATGAGGACACAGAAAAATATAAAAATAGATTTTTTAATGATACGAATAAAACACACACATTGTTAATGGTAAATTGTGGAATAGACACAAAGATTTACACATATCCATATGGAGCATATTGTACAGAATCAGAAGAGGTTTTGAAGGATAGTGGATATTTAATGACACTTACGTGTACAGAAGGGAAAAATTATATCACGTCAACACCTGAAAGTATAAAACTACTTAAAAGATTTAACCGCTCAGGCAATATAAACACAGAAGATTTTTTTGAAAAGCATAAAATATACTGACTGCAAAATATCTGTTAATTTAACTCAAGAATAAATTATGGCTAAATAACTGATAATATACAATATAGAAAGGATGTTTTGTAAATGAGGAAAATAATTTCAATTATCTTAGTCTGCGTTATGCAATTACTTGCCATTCCTGTCAGTGCGAATGCTCCTGAAGTATCAGCGAAAACGTCGATATTGATAGAGCAGGAAACGGGTAAGGTATTACAGGAGAAGGAAGCAGATAGACGTGTACCTATTGCCAGCGTTACTAAAATTATGACAATGCTCCTTATTATGGAAGAGATTGACAGCGGCAGAATGACACTTGCTGACGAGGTTACAGTAAGTGAATACGCAATGAGTATGGGCGGTTCAACTATGTTTTTGGAAACAGGTGAAGTGCTTACTGTCAGTGATATGTTAAAAGGTATTGCTGTCGCATCTGCAAATGATGGATGCGTTGCTATGGGTGAGCACATATCCGGAAGTGTTGAAGGTTTTGTTGCACTAATGAATAAAAGAGCGAAAGAACTCGGAATGAATAATACAAATTTTGTCAATACAAACGGACTTGATGCCGATAACCACTACTCATCAGCAAGAGATGTTGCTATAATGGCAAGGGAGCTGAGTAAACATAAAAAGATTTTTGACTATACAACAATATGGACTGATAGCTTAAGAGGTGGAAAGTTTGAACTGGCAAACACTAATAAGCTAATAAGATTTTACCGTGGAGCTACCGGACTTAAAACAGGTTCAACAGATCTTGCCGGTTGTTGTCTGTGTGCAAGTGCAACAAGAGATGGGATGTCGCTGATTGCGGTTGTTCTCGGAGCACCTACGTCTAAGGAGAGATTCGCTGGTGCGAGTAGTCTTTTAGACTATGGGTTTGCAAATTACCGTGTTGTAAATCCTGTTACAAAAGGTGAGCAATTAGGCACAGTAAGCGTCAGAAAAGGTGTTATTAATACTTTGGGTGCAGTAGCATCAAAGGACTTTACTGAAATTGTGAACAAAAATGATATGAGTGAGATTGAAACAAAGGTAACACTTGCAGATGATATAATTGCACCTGTTGCAGCGGGTGAAATTATAGGCAGAGCAGAGTTTTTGATGAATGGAAAGTCCATTGGCACGGTTGACCTTGTCGCAGAATGTGATGTTGAAAAGAAAAGCTTTTTACAGATACTCTCTGATATCATAAAAAGCATTGTCGGAATGTAAGGAGGATATGGTGCTTAACAGAACAGATTTAGCGATTGAATCGCACATGCAAGCTGTTGGCGAGGGTGTTACAGTTAATGAAAAAGATTATCATGGCATAACAATTACTGAAGTGATTGTAGAAACTGATATAGCAGCTAAACGTATAAGTAAACCAAAGGGAAGATATGTTGCAATTAAAGCTACGGAGCTTTTACACGATACAGAAGTATATCTTGATGTCTGTTCACTTTTAGCAAAAACAATAACAGAACTTTCTGATAGACACAATGATATACTTGTAGCAGGACTTGGGAATAGAGACATTACACCGGATGCTCTTGGACCAGAGGTTGTTTCGAGAGTTTTTGTAACGAATCATATAAAGGAACAGCTTAAGTATGATTTTGTTGAGAAGCTCGGTCGAGTATCTGCGATTGCCCCTGGCGTACTTGGCACAACAGGTATGGAAACGTCGGAAATTATAAGAGGTGTTGCCAATGAGAAAAAGCCTGATTTGATTATTGCTGTTGACGCTTTTGCGGCGAGCGATGCAAATAATATATCTACTACTATTCAGGTTTCTGATTCAGGTCTTATACCTGGCGGCGGTGTTGGAAACAGAAGAAATGCTATAAATGAAGAAACTCTTGGCGTACCGGTGATTGCGATAGGTGTCCCTACTGTTGTTGATGCTGATATCCTCTCTGGAGGAAGGTGGAAGGGAGAATCTCTTGTTGTAACGCCTAAAGATATAGATATCGTTATTGACAGAGCTGCAAAGACGATAGCAAACGGTATAAATATGGCGGCACATCCTGAACTGACAATAGAAGAAATCGAAAGCTATGTTGGCTAATGCTTGACATAGATAAAAAAAAGATGTAAAATATATCCATTATGTAAAGCTTTGCCTTTACTTTTCGGAGGTTTTAGATGCTACAGACAAGAATAGTAAATAATAATATTTCACTTACCTATATTCCTATGGGTAAGCTTAAAACAACAACAATTGGTTTTTATATCCATTGCCCGCTTGACAAGAAGACTGCATCATACAATGCGCTTTTAGCTGCAATATTGAAGCAGGGGTCCTGTGAATATCCAACAAGAGAACTCCTTACAAAACGTCTTGACGAGCTTTATGGTTCCACTCTTGCGGCTGGAGTAAGTAAAAAGGGTGAAGACCATATTCTATCTTTTGAGGCGGAGTGCATTTCTGATAAATATACTTTAGGAAATGAAAAGCTTTTAAGTCAGTTGGTATCTGTGTTGTTTGGTGTTATATTTTCACCTGCTGTTGAAAATGGTAAATTTAATGATGATGTGTTTAAGCAGGAACAGAAAAATCTGATTGACCGCATAAGAGCGTCTGTTAATGATAAGCGCGCGTATGCAAACGAACGTATTTGTCAGATAACGAGCGAGGGAACACCATATGAGATTTCAAGACTTGGTGATGAAGAAACTGTCAGCAAAATAGATAATAATGAGTTGTATGATTATTATACAGGTATGATTACATCATCTAAAATCGATATTTACGTTGCAGGCGAAACAGAGCTTGATTTTGTATATGACAAGCTTACTTCGCTTGTTTCAATGATGGATTTTGTTGACGGAGAAATACCTTCTTGTGAAATACTAGCAGGTGTAGGCGATGTTAAAACGATTACAGAGCATATGGATGTTACACAGGGCAAACTTGCGATGAGCTTTACAACAGGAATAAAACCGTCAGATGATGCAAACTGGGGAATGATTGTGGCTAACAGTATATTTGGCGGAGGTGCGCACTCTAAGTTATTTAACAATGTACGTGAAAAATTGAGCCTTGCATACTATGCAGGTAGTCAGATGCATAAGTTCAAGGGCTTTATTGCTGTAAATGCAGGGGTTGAATTTGAGAATTTCGAAAAAGCTTATGATGAGATATTGGTTCAACTGGACGAACTCAAGAATGGCAAAATTAGCGATGAAGAATTTACTGCTGCAAAGATGTCGCTTATAAACAGTCTAAATTCATATTATGATGACCAGCTTTATATGCAGAGCTTTTATCTTGGCGAAAAAATTGCAGGTACAAATTACAGCATAGATGATTATATCAAAAACATCGAGAATGTAAGTATTAAAGATGTGATTGATGCTTCACAAAACATTACACTAAACAGTGTATACTATCTTGCAGGAAGGGAGTAAAATCAGATGAAAAAAAGATTTGATGAATTTACAGGCGAAAGTCTTTTCTGCAAAAAGCATGAGAGCGGTCTTTCGATTTATATTATGCCGAGGAAGGGTTATAATTCAAGCTACGCGATTTTTGGAACACGATACGGTTCGGTTGATTCTTGTTTCAAGGTACCAGGTGAGGATGATCTTACAACTGTGCCGGACGGAATTGCGCACTATCTTGAACACAAGATGTTCGACCAGCCTGACGGAAGCAATGTATTTGATAAGTTTTCAAAATTTGGCGGTAATGCAAATGCTTTTACAAGCTTTAATATGACAGCATATCTATTTTCTTGTACCGATTGCTTCTATGATAACCTGAAAACGCTTATGGACTATGTTCAAAGTCCGTACTTTACTAAAGAAAGCGTTCAGAAGGAACAGGGAATAATAGGACAGGAAATTAAAATGTATGATGATAACGCACCTTGGAGAGTTTTCTTTAATCTTCTTGGTTGCTTGTATCACAATCATCCGGTAAAACTTGACATTGCAGGTACAGTAGATAGTATATCACACATTGATGCTGACCTCTTGTATAAGTGCTATAATACTTTTTACAACCTATCAAATATGGCAATATTTGTAACCGGAGACTTAGATGTAGAAGAAACACTTTCGGTCATTGAGGGTTCAATTAAGAATAACAAACCGTTTACAGAAGAAATAGAAAGAGTATATCCTGATGAGCCAGACACAATTGCATCATCTTATTGTGAACAGAAGATACCTGTTGCACAGCCTATCTTTATGATAGGATTCAAAGATACAGATGTTGGATACGGCGGAGAAAGACTTTTGAAGAAGTCTATTGAAATGGATATACTTTCTGAAATGATGTTCGGCAAAAGCACAAAGCTATATAATAATCTGTATTCCCAAGGACTTATCAATAACAGTTTTTCTGTTGAGTTTAATCCACAGATAGCATACGGATTTACTGCTATTGAAGGCGAATCTCCTGACCCACAGAAAGTCTTTGAGGAAATCAAGGCAGAAATTTCGTCATTTATTCCGCAAAAAGAAGAGTTTGAACGTATCAAAAAGGTGGTATGGGGTGATTATATCCGCTCATTTAATGATATTGAGGGGTATGCCCACAGCTTTATTACCGAATTGTTTACCGATGGTGATTATTTCGATTATCCCAGAGTCTTTGAAACAGTAAGTTTTGAAGATATAAAAAATAGGTTTAAGCAACATTTTGATACTAAGAATGCTGCGCTGTCTGTTGTAAAACCGATAGAAAACTAAGAATTTTCCGCACATAAATCCTGCAATATCAATATTATGGTAACAGCAGGATTTTCTTTCTTTGGAGGCGGAATAAATGGAAAATAATGTGTTGTTCTCGCTGTTGCTTACGGTGTTTGCAGGTCTTTCTACCGGAGTCGGCAGCGTAATTGCACTCTTTGCTAAAAGAAAAAACACAAAATTTCTTGCTTGCTCACTTGGTTTTTCTGCAGGTGTAATGATATATGTGTCAATGATAGAGATTTTTGGCAAGGCAAGAGACTATCTTACTGCAAGCGACGGAATGATCGGTGGAGAAATTTTTGCAGTGGTATTCTTCTTTATTGGGATTGTGTTTATAGGATTGATTGACTTCTTTGTACCTTCAGCGGAAGGGGATATTGGCTCGGCAGATGGTGGTAAAACTCTCGCCAGAATGGGTGTTATGACTGCTCTTGCAATAGGTATACATAATTTTCCGGAAGGGTTGGCAACGTTTACATCAGCACTTAAAGACCCGCATCTCGGCATTGCAATTGCAGTAGCAATAGCAATTCACAATATTCCGGAGGGAATTGCTACTTCTGCACCAATATACTTTTCAACTGGAAGCAGGAGAAAAGCATTTTATGTATCTTTTCTTTCCGGTATGACTGAGCCTGTTGGTGCAATACTCGGTTATCTTGCTTTAAGGCCTTTCTTTAATGACTTTGTATTCGGTGCATTGTTTGCTTTTGTTGCCGGAATTATGGTTTTTATCTCGCTCGAAGAATTATTACCTATGGCAAGAGAAATTGAAAAGAGCAGGGTAACGATTATAGGTGCTGTTTTGGGGATGCTTGTAATGGCGATAAGTCTGTTGCTATTTATGTAAAGGAGAAAATATGATGGAAATTACTTCAGCAAAAAATGAAAAATACAAGTTTATAAAGTCTTTGCTTACCAAAAAAGGCAGAGATGAGAGCGGATTGTATACAGTTGAAGGAAAAAAATCTGTATCTGATGCAATTTGTGCAGGTGCAAACGTCAAATACATAGTAACATCGTCCGACTATATAGAGGATGTAGGTTTTAGCGGAGAAAAAGTAGTTGTAAAGTCTGAAATATTTCCTGGACTTTGTGATACTAAATCACCTCAGGGAATAATCGCAGTTATAGAAAAGAGCGAAATAGTTCCATTTCCTAAAAATGGCCGTTACGTATATTGCGATAGAATTAGGGACCCCGGTAATCTCGGAACTATTATACGCACAGCAGATGCGACAGGTTTTTCTGTTTTACTTTCAGATGAATGTTGTGAGCTTTATAGTCCTAAAACTGTAAGAGCGAGTATGGGTTCATTTTTCCATACTAAAGTGTATGAAGGCATTTCTTACAAAATGCTTAAAGAAAGCGGTATTCACCTCATTGCAGGTGCGTTATCTGACAAAAGTAAAGATTTCAAAGAAGCTGATTATGAGAAATCGGTTGCGATTATTGTAGGTAACGAGGCTAATGGTATATCGGAAGAACTGTTGTCTTTGTGTGATGAGCTTGTGATAATCCCTATTTTGGGGAGAGCTGAGTCGCTTAATGCAGGTGTTGCTGCTGCTATTTTGATGTACGAAGCGATACGTTGAAACAATATATAAAATTTTGAAAGAAAGGACAAAATATGTCTTTTCTTTTTTTATATTCTATGATATAATAGAAATAATTTGATATAATGCAATTTTTGTATATGTTTTTTTGATAATACTTGGAGGATAATGTGAATAAATTATATGTAAATCTTGGTGAAAATTCATATAATATCAGCTTTCATTCTGATTTTGGAAAGCTTTTAGGGGTCCTTGAAGAAATCGGAGCGCCAAAGAAACTTATGGTTGTAACAGACACTAATGTTGAAAAGCTGTATGCAGAGGAAGTTATATCTCTACTTACGGATGGCGATTATGATGTCGGATGTTATGCGTTTGAGGCAGGAGAAGAAAACAAAACCCCTCAGACAGTGCTTGATATATGCTCTGCGTGTATGGAGCATAAGATGGACAGAAAGTCAATGATTATTGCTTTGGGAGGCGGCGTTGTTGGTGATATGGCTGGTTTTGCTGCTGCTATATATATGCGTGGTATAAGCTTTGTTCAGGTCCCGACCACGCTACTTTCTCAATCTGATAGCTCGGTAGGGGGTAAGACCGGTGTTGATTTTGCAGGAGCTAAGAATATTCTTGGTGCATTTTTACAACCTAAACATGTATACATCAACGTATCTACCATAAAAACACTTCCTGAACGTGAGATAGTATCCGGTATGGGTGAAGTTATTAAGCACGGTATTATTCGTGATGAGAAATTTTTTGAGTTTTTGAATGAGAACTATGATTTAATAAATGCACTTGACACAGATACACTTATATATATGTCAAACAAAAATTGTTCAATAAAAGCTCAGGTTGTAGAGGCTGACGAGAAGGAATCGGGAGTAAGAGCGCATTTGAATTTCGGACACACTATCGGTCATGCGATAGAGAGTGCATCAAACTATACTCTGACTCACGGTGAATGTGTAGGATTGGGTATGATGGCGGCATCCTTTATTGCTGAGCAGAGAGGTCTTATTACCGATACAGATCTTGAACGCATAATTCTTTTGTTGGAAAATTACGACTTTGAAACAAAGGTGGATATAACTGATTATGAAGCTATTATAAACCTGATGTTATCTGACAAAAAGACAATTTCAGGAAAAATCAGATTTGTGTTACCGGTATGTCTTGGTAAGGTCGAAATTTTTGATGACGTAACAAAAGATGAAATAGTTTCTGCGCTCGAATTTATATCTAATGATGGAGGGATATAATGTTTATTTGGCTGATTATAGCTTGTCTTACAGTGCTTCTTGACCAGCTTAGCAAGTATCTTATAGTGGAAAATTTCGGGAGTACAGACCAGTTTACCTTTGTTCCGGGATTGATTGATATTGTTTATGTAAAAAATACCGGCGCGGCTTTTAGTATATTTGAAAACCATACATGGATACTTGGAACAATATCTGTTGTGTTCTGTGTTGCTATTGTGATATATATGCTTATAAACAAACCAAAGCATAAGTTGAGTCTGATAAGTGCAGGGTTACTTTTAGGCGGTGCGCTTGGTAATGGAATTGACAGAGTTATAAGACACTATGTTGTTGATTTTATAGAACTGACTCTTTTTACTTTTCCGGTATTTAATCTTGCTGATGTTGCTATTACTGTTGGTGCTTTGCTTATAATAGTATACACGATTTTGTATGACAAAGACATTGAAGCTGCAGAGGGAAAGTGATTATGGAACATATAATACTTGTTTCTGACGAAAACGGAATCAGACTTGACAGCTTTGTGAGCAACAGTATAGATGGTGTGTCAAGGTCATATGCCGCTACACTGGCAGATGATGGACGTATAACATCTTCAGGTAAGATTTTGAAAAAAAACTACAAAGTCAGTATAAATGAGGTAATAGAGGTTGATATCCCTGAGCCTGAAACGTTAGAGGTTGTACCTGAGAATATTCCGATTGATATTATCTATGAAGATAACGACCTTATTGTAGTAAATAAGCCGCAGGGGATGGTTGTACATCCGGCAGCAGGTAACTATTCGGGTACTCTTGTAAATGCATTGTTGTATCATTGTGGAGACTCGCTTTCGGCAATTAATGGTGTTATAAGACCTGGAATTGTTCATAGAATTGATAAAGATACAGCAGGGCTTTTGGTTGTTGCAAAGAATAATGATGCTCACATTGCACTTGCTAAACAACTAAAGGAGAAAAAAGCAAACAGACGTTATATTGCGTTGGTTGTTGGAAATGTAAAGGAAGCGGGTACTGTCAATAAGCCAATTGCACGTTCTCTGAACGACAGAAAAAAAATGGCAGTTGTATCAGGTGGCAGGGAAGCGGTTACACATTACACGCCGTTAGAGAATTATAATGGTTATACACTCTTGGAGTGTGTGCTTGAAACCGGAAGAACACATCAGATACGTGTTCATATGTCGTCAATAGGACATCCGATTGCTGGTGATCCGGTGTATGGCGCAAGGAATGACAAAACCAGGTCTGACGGACAATTACTGCTGGCAAAGACATTGGGATTCAATCATCCTGCAACCGGTGAATATATGGAGTTTTCAGCACCAATACCGGACTGGTTTGAGGAAATATTGAATAAACATAGAAAGAATATATAATTTTGAAGGGATTGATAAAGTTGGCAAAGCTTAAGGTTTGTGTGATATTCGGAGGAAAATCACCTGAACATGATATATCATTAAAGTCTGCTACATCAGTTATTTCTAACCTTGATAAAGACAAATATGATATTTATATGGTTGGAATTACAAAGAACGGTGAATGGTATTACTATACCGGCGATGTATCCGAACTCGAAGGTGATAATTGGCTTAGGGATAATGCGAAGCTAAATAAAGCTATTATATCCCCTGACAGTAACGATAAGGCTCTTATAGTGTTTGATGGTGAACCTGAATTTATAAAGCTTGATGTTGTTTTTCCTATTCTCCACGGTGAAAATGGTGAAGACGGAACATTGCAAGGCTTGTTGGAGCTTTCTGGAATTAAATATATTGGTATGGGTGTTTTGTCTTCCGCTGTTTCGATGGATAAGGCATATACTAAAATCATATTTAAGCATGCAGGAATACCGCAGGCAGACTGGGTAACGGTTATAGACAGAGAAATGATGAATGAAGCCGAAGTCTGCGACAGGATTGAAAATAAACTCGGTTATCCTTGTTTTGTAAAACCATGTAATACAGGCTCGTCAGTTGGCGTAGGCAAGGCTCATGACAGAGCAGAGCTTTCTCAGATGCTTGAGAACGCATTTAAGTATGACCGAAAGGTCATCGTAGAAGAGTTTATTGACGGACACGAGGTTGAATGTGCTCTCCTTGGCAATGGTGAGCCTGATGCAAGCTGCATAGGAGAGATTATACCCACTGTTGAATTTTACGATTTTGATGCAAAGTACAAGGACTCATCAACTGTGCTAAAAATTCCGGCAGAGATTCCGGATGATACAGTTAATGTAATAAAAGAGTATGCAAAAAAAGCATTTGTTGCTCTTGATGGAAGTGGTCTTACAAGAGCGGATTTCTTTGTAAAATACTCTGACGGCAGCGTTGTCATAAATGAAGTAAACACATTGCCCGGTTTTACAAATATCAGTATGTATCCGAAACTATGGCAGGCTGAGGGAATGACATACAGCGGTTTGTTAGATGAGCTTATTAAGCTCGGTCTTGAAAGATAAAAAATCCGTTAGAAGGAATGGTTTAGTGATGAATAACAATAGTATCGGTGTGTTTGATTCCGGTCTGGGTGGACTTACTGCGGTAAAAAGTATAATGGAACTGCTTCCGGGTGAGAATATCGTATATTTTGGCGACACAGGCAGATTACCCTACGGCACTAAAACTGAAGAAACTATTAAACAATATGCTGCAGGTGATATAAGATTTCTGCTAAGTCATAATGTAAAGCTTATTGTAATTGCCTGCGGTACAGCAAGCTCGGTTGCACTCTCTGATATGAGAAATAAGTTTACTACTCCAATTGTTGGTGTTGTTGAAGCTGCGTGTGAAGCCGCAGTAAAGCTTACAAAGAATAAAAAAGTTGGTGTTCTCGGCACAAGTGCAACAATAAAGAGTGAGTCTTACCTAAGAGGTATTTCCGAGATAGATAGTGGTATAAAGGTATATCAAAAGGCGTGTCCTCTGTTTGTACCGCTTGTTGAAAACGGTCATTTTAATACCGAGGTAACAAGACTCGTTGTAAAAGAGTATCTTGAACCAATAAAGAATGAAGGTGTAGATACTTTGATACTCGGCTGTACACATTATCCTCTGCTTGAAAAAGCAATAGCAGAATATATGGGTGAGGAAGTTAGAATAGTTAATGTTGGCGCAGAGCTTGCTAAGTCTATCGGAAACATACTTGGCAAAGACAATATCTCTGATAAGACAGAGGGTGGTATTTGTGAGTATTATGTCAGTGATGACGAAAAGGGATTTGCTGAACTTGGTGGAGTTTTCCTTGAAAGAAAAATTAATGGTCAGGTGAAAAAAATTGACATTGAAAAATATTGATGAGAATGCTATAATAACTATAATATCAACGCAAAAGTCTGAAGAAGGCAGTGAAACCTGCGAATTTTCGACTGAAGGCACTTTCTATCAGAGAGGGAATAAGTTTTACTTGTTCTATAACGAAAACGAAGAGATGGAAATGGCTAACTGTTCTGTTATGATAATTGCTGAGAAAGAAAAAGTAACTATGCGCAGAACGGGCGATTTTGAACTTAAACTTACATACATTAAGGGCGAAACAGAAAACACTGTATATTATATGCCATTTGGCAAAATGAATATGACTCAGACTACACATTCTGTAAGCACTGATCTTTCTGATAGTGGTGGTGTTATCAAGATATCATACACGCTGATTATGGGTGGTGGAGAACAGAATAACGATATTGAAATTAAGGTGAAGAGAAAATAAATTCATAGTGCGGATTTATGAAAGGATTTGGTATTATGAAACTTAAAAAGATTATTGCTTCGTTTCTGGCTACTATATCAATCGCAACACCTGTGATTGCAGAAACAAATGACGAGTTAATGTATCTTGATGCAATTATAAATTATGCATCGACTCTCTATATAGACAGCTCTATATATTCTGATGATATGATGAGGGCTGCTGTTGCGGCTGCTGTGAAGGAAAACCCTGAGATTATGTATAAGATGATTAAGGCAGCATTTGGAGAGCTTGATGAATATTCTGAGTTTTATACTGCTGAGGAGTATCAAAAATACTACGAAATGCTTACTAATTCATTTTATGGTATGGGTGCGATTATACAGCTCAGAGAAGACGAGATATTTATTGTAAGACTTATCGATGGCGGCGGTGCACAGTTGGCTGGTCTTAAGGCAGGCGACGTTATAACTGCCGTAGACGGAGTTGATGTTGCAGGAAAATCGCTTGATGAAGTTACACAGATGGCTCGAGGTGAAAAGGGGACCACTCTTGTTGTAAATGTTCGGCGTGGCACAGAGATTTTAGAGTATACTGTTGAAAGATTGGAAGTCAGTGGTACTACTGTTGGTTACAGAGTGCTTCCGTCAGATATTGCATATGTTGAAATTACAAATTTCTCTGATGATACACCGAAAGAGTTCGAAAATGTGCTAAGAGAACTTGATAATGAAGGAATAACCAAAATAGTTCTTGATTTACGTTCAAATCCCGGCGGTATGCTTACATCGGTAGTTGATATTGCAAGAATGATTGTGCCTGAAGGTGTGATTTTGCAAACTATATATCGAAATGAAGTCAAGAATATGGATTTTTACTCTTATAATAAGAATCCAAAGTACAAGTTTTCTGTGCTTGTAAACGGTGATACTGCTTCTGCAGCAGAGGTTCTTACCGGTGCTTTGCAGGATTCTGGTATAGGATATGTTGTTGGAGAAACCACCTTTGGTAAAGGACTTATTCAAGATGTATTTGTGTTACCAAGTGGCGATGCATTTAAGATTACAACCGGACATTACCTTACAAGAAACGGAAAGGACATTAACAAAGTTGGAATTTATCCTGATGAAGTTGTAAAAAATGGTACAGGTCGTATAGACATCAGCAAATATGAAGCATTTGACTACAAACACAAGTGGAAGATTGGCGAGAGCGGAAAAGGTGTGCTTGCGGCAAAGCAGCGTCTGTCCATAATGGGATATTATTCCGGTGTTATTGATGAGCATTTTGATAAAGCTCTTGAAGTTGCAGTATATAATTTCCAGAAGAACAGCAAGCTGTATCCTTATGGTGTCCTTGATTTCTCTACACAGGCAACGCTAGAGAATGCATTTTATGCTCTTGATGTTGTAATTGACGACCAGTTATATGCAGCATATGAACATTTAGGCGGAAATTGGGAAGATTTGGAATAAGAACATATACACACCTCATACCTATTGGTATGAGGTGATTTTAACGTGAAAGAATTAAAAACAATAAATAAAGAAAAATCCCCATAACAAATAAACCCTTCAAAAGAGTTTTTACAAGGCAGAAATAAAAATACAGCTAACTTACCAAGTAGCCTCGTTTTTCGAGGAATTTTACAGCTTGCTTAATAGCCCTTTCCTCTTGTTTTGCTTTAAGTGTATCTGGCATATCGATTTTGAAAAGGTCGCAGAGATTCCAAACTTCCCCCTGCTTAAAGTAAACTGTAAATAGCTGTAAGAATCATTTTTGTGCTTGAAAGATGATTCTAACACTGATTTTTATACTGTTTTCGGAAAGCTCCTCTACAACTCACCTCGTCGTGCTTTGTAGTATATTTTTCCTCAATTACAGTATACCAAAAAATAGCCGCAGGTCTGCACTTTCATTTCTATTTGTGCTGACGCTTTAGCGGCAGAATGGAGATTTTTATGAAAAAATTATTGTTTCTTCTTGTTGTATTCTTAAGTGTGCCAAAACTTTGTTTTGCCTTGGATATTTCTGCAAAATCTGCATGTCTCATTGTTGCAGACAGTGGCGAAATCATATATGAAAAAAAACCGCATATTAAGCTCCCGATGGCAAGTACAACCAAAATGATGACAGCACTTGTTGCAGCAGAGTCGGGAAAATGGGATGAAACAGTAACCGTGTCTGTAAATGCGCAAAATCAGGAAGGCTCAAGTATATATCTGGAGGAGAATGAACGCATTCGACTTTCAGAACTTGTTTGTGGGATGATGCTTAATTCAGGCAATGATGCAGCTGTTGCTACTGCAGAGCATATATCAGGAAGCACTGAGTTGTTTGCAGAACTTATGACTAAGCGTGCTAATGAACTTGGGGCAATAAACACAAGATTTGAAAATCCCAGCGGTCTCGATGATGAAAACCATTATTCGACTGCATATGACCTTGCTGTGATAGGTAGTGAAGTAATCAAAAATGATTCGCTAAGTCCCATTATTCAGTGCAAGGAAATGAAAATAGAAAACGAGGATGGTGATGTAACCTATCTGAGAAATCATAATAAACTTTTGTGGCGCTATGACGGTGTAATAGGAGTTAAAACCGGATTTACCAAAAAATCTGGCAGATGTCTGGTAACTGCTGCTTCAAGAAATGGAGTAACATTGATCGCTGTAACTCTTTCTGCGCCGTCTGACTGGAACGACCATAAGTTGATGCTCGATTATGGATTTAACATGTGTGAAAAAAGCATAGAGCTAAGGAAGGGGGAAAGAATAAATAAGATACAAATAGGAAAAGATGAACTTGAACTTGTTGCGGCTGAAAACATAGAAGTAGTTGATGTTAAAGGTGTCAAAGAAAAACGTGAATTAAAGGTTAAGACGATTGGAACAATTAAAGCGCCTGTAAATGCAGGGGAGAAGCTTGGAGTTGCAGAATTATACCAAAATGGCAAATTGATTGCTCAAACTGACATTGTTGCAGAGAAAAACGTTTATGAGACTTCAAATAGAAGAAAGAGCATTATTGACACAATAAAAGAGCTGTTTCTTTGATGAAACAGCTCTTACATATTGCATTATTTTAGCTAAGCTTTGCGTATAATACAGAATTTTTTATTTCCGTGGGAATAACACATCTATATTTTCCTGTCAAATCCTCATTGGTTTTCAGATATACAGTGCAGTAATTTGCCGTTTTTCCCTCCATATACTCGCCGACTCTTGTCTCAAACAACACTTCTGTTGCAATGTTTAGTTGTTTTTCTAAAAAGTTTCTTTGAGATGCGGAAGTAATTTCGAAAAGCTCTTTGCTTCTTAAGTCTTTTATATCTGGAGATATCTGGTTTTTCATTTTGTCTGCAGGAGTACCTTTTCTTCTTGAGTACTTAAAAATATGTGCATCAGCAAAGTTAATTTTTTTGACAAATTCAAGAGTTTCAGAAAATTCTTCGTCAGTTTCTCCGGGGAACCCAACCATGATGTCGGTAGTGATTCCACAATTTGGGAAATACCTCCTTAACCCGTTTGTTATCTTTGCATATTCCGTGGTAGTATATCTTCGGTTCATTCTTGCAAGAGTTGCATCACAGCCGCTTTGAAGTGATATATGGAAGTGGGGACAAAGTTTATCACAGCATTTTATCTTTTCGCAAAAGTCCTCGTTCAGTGTCATTGGCTCAATTGAACTTAATCGAATTCTCTTGATACCTTCTATTTTGTTGAGCTTTATAAGCAAATCTGCCAAATCACATTCTTTGGTATCAAGAACGTAAGATGCTACATGTATTCCTACGTAAACTATTTCTGTAAATCCAACAGAAACAAGACGTTCTGATTCTTCGATGATATCGTTTACATCACGACTTCGTATCGGACCTCTTGCATAGGGGATGATACAGTAAGTACAAAACTGATTGCACCCTTCTTGTATTTTTACATAGGCTCTGGATTTTCCGCTATGGTTGTTAATTGAAAGCTGCTCAAATTCGTGTGTTTTTGAAATGTCTTTTACTATGATACCTTTTTTGCGCTTTTCAATATAATCTATAATATTTATATGCTCATTTGTGCCTATAACCAAATCTACACCATCTATTCCTTGAACTTCATTAGGTGCAGTCTGAGCATAACAACCGCAAACTACTATAAAAGAGTCTGGGTTCAATCTTTTCGCACGTCTTATCATCTGCCTTGATTTTCTGTCGCTTATGGACGTAACAGTACAAGTATTTATTACATAAACATCAGCAAAGTCATCAAAATCAACTTCAGCATAGCCTGAATTCTTGAACATTTCAAGCATAGCCTCTGTTTCGTATTGATTTACCTTGCAGCCTAAGGTGCAAAATGCGACACTTTTCATAGATTCCTCCTTGGAATAGTTAAGTTAAAATTTATTTACATTTGCAAAAACATATTGACTTGTTATATTAAATGAGTTATTATATATTTGTAATCAAGGTTACATAATTTGGTATAAGGAGATGTAAAAATGAAAACATTCAATCTTATGATTAACTCAATTAACGATGTAAAGGATTTTGTCAATATCGTATCAAAGTATGATTTTGATGTTGATTTGTCTTCCGGAAGATATATAGTTGATGCTAAATCAATTATGGGTATATTCAGTCTTAATCTTTCAAAGCCTATAAAAGTTGAAGTTCACAGTGATGACTGCGACGAATTTATGGCTGAACTTAAGAGATTTATCGTTGAGTAATGAGTGGCTTAGGCGGCAGATTATTCTGCCGCTTATTTATTTTTATTCTCCCGGAGCTTCTAAAGTTACTCTGCCTATTTTTGCTGCTCTGAATTCGTCAAAAACAATATTCGCAGCTCTTTCCATATCGACTTCACCGCCGGAGATGATAAGGCCTCTGTGTCTGCCAATCAGTTCAAGAATTTCATATCCTTTTAGCTCGTTTATATCATCAGTGATTTTGTAACGAGTTTTTAGCTCATTCTGATAATTTTCTCTAAGGAATTCGAGTAATTCATAGCACAATAACTCTGTTTCCAGTATTTCATCTTTTATTGCACCTGTAAATGCAAGCCTTTTTGCAACGGATTGATCCTCAAATTTTGGCTGAAGTATTCCTGGGGTATCAAGCATTTCAAGCCCATCCTTTAATCGTACCCACTGCTTCTGTCGAGTTACACCTGGTCTGTCGCCTGTTTTTGCGATTGCACGGCGAGAAATTCTGTTGATTAAAGTGGATTTTCCGACATTTGGTATGCCAATTATCATTATACGTATAGGTCTTGAAACGCCTTTTTCTTTGTCGGAGTTTATTCTGTCTGCAAACATCTCGCGAAGGGTGGGGAGGATTTTGCCTATACCGCTGTTTGTTTCACAGCTTATCGGCATTACCTTGGTTGCTTGTCCGGAATAATAAGAAACCCACTTATCTGTAAGCTTTTGGTCTGCAAGATCAGACTTGTTCATTAAAATTAGTCTTGGTTTTGATTTTATCATATCATCGAAGCACGGATTACGTCCTGAAAAAGGAATTCTTGCATCAATAATTTCAACAACTGCATCAATAAATTTCAGATTATCCTCGATTAAACGGCGCGTTTTTGCCATATGACCTGGATACCAATTAAGATTTTCCATAATAATGAATACCTCTCTAAAAAATTTACGGCAGGAGTTTTATATCCTGCCGTTTTTAGCTTAGTGTTTAAGAACTCCGATAGATTTTAGCGGTAATATTCTGAATGTGCATTTACCAAGTATTGCATCCATGGGTACCTCACCAAGGTCTGAAGAACGTGAATCTTTACTTTGAGGACGATTATCGCCCATCACAAATACATGACCTTCGCTGACAGTGAATGGGAATGAGATATTGGAATCGTATTCAAAAGTTTCACCTTTATAATAGTTGTTCTCGTCAAGCTCTTTTCCGTCAACATACACCTTGTTGTTTATTATATCAACAACCTGACCGGGCATGCCTACAATTCGTTTTACATAATACTTGTGTTTTAATCCTTGAGGAAGTGAAAAATACTCAAAAAACTTTTCAGCTGCATTCATGCCGCCAAGGTCATTATAATAAGCTTCTCTGTTTTTATAATGAGCATCTAAAACAATTATATCCTGTAATTGAGGCTTGTAATTAAGTTTAGTTATAATGAGTCTGTCGCCATGCACAAGCGTAGGATGCATAGACGGACCATCAACTACAACAAAATCAAACAGAAATGCTTTTATTACAAAAGCAATGATAATTGCAATGACAATCGTATAGAACCATTCAAAGACTTCCTTTTTGAGATTGAATGTTTTTACATCAGGGTTAACATTAATTTCTTCGTTATTCATTATAAACATTCCCTTCAAATTTGGTTTTAATATATTATACCATAAAACATAAATATATGCAATGAATTTTTTTTGTACAGCAAAAGGGGGACTTAAATATTTTAAGTCCCCCTGACAAACGTCAGATTCTTTCCTTGACTTTTGCAGCCTTACCAACTCTGTCGCGAAGGTAATAAAGCTTAGAACGTCTAACCTTACCTTTTCTCACAACTTCGATTTTCTCGATGTTAGGTGAGTTTACAGGCCATGTCTTTTCTACTCCGACACCATAAGAAAGTCTTCTTACAGTAAATGTCGCAGCAATTCCGCCGCCCTGCTTTTTGATGATTGTACCCTCGAACATCTGAGTTCTGGTACGGTTACCCTCTGTAACCTTCTGATATACCTTTACGTTGTTACCGATAACAAGCTCAGGTAAGTCAGTTCTGATTTGGTCTTTTGTCAAAGCGTTAATGATTTCGTTTGCATTCATCATTAAGCCCTCCTCTCATACAAAGGCGTTCATACCGACCTAGATAGAGGACCGCCCGAAATAACTCGTATATAATATCACATACTTTTGGAAAAATCAAG
>JAHAZB010000057.1 GCA_018384175.1 Eubacteriales bacterium | reverse complement strand
AATATATTCTTTTCAATCAATCACCTCTTTATGTGATATTATTTTATTTATATATTTTACAAATTATTCTCTGTTTATATTTGCTCGTAATAGGATATGATATATCTGCCGGCAAACAATTTTCAGGAATGGAGGAGAAGGTATGGATTTTATAGATAATCTTGCGCTGTCTCTTGTTATAATCGGTGCAGTAAACTGGGGAAGTGTTGGCTTTTTTGGATTCGATTTCGTAAGTGCAATCCTCGGTGGTTCAGGCTCGCTTGCAGCAAGAATAGTGTTTGCTCTTGTTGGAGTTGCAGGGTTGTGGTCTATTGGTTTGCTCTTTAAGGACAAACTTCCAAAAACCGCAACTGAACACTAAACCGAAGCTAAAAAGGTCTGTCTTTCTCTAACTAAAAGAAAGACAGACCTTTTTGTTTTTTCTCTTGTTTTTCTTAAGAAAAGAGTGTATAATGTAAACTAAGAAAAACGATAAGGAGCAAACACATTATGGATAAAATTTGTAAACAGTTGATGGAGGAATTTTCACTTGAAAGCTATCAGGTAGAAAATACAGTTGCGTTGATAGATGATGGGAATACAATTCCTTTTATTGCACGTTACCGAAAGGAGAAAACCGGTTCATTGTCGGATGATGTGCTGCGTGAGCTGTTTACAAGGCTTAATGCATTGCGTGCATTAGATGAAAAGAGAGCGGATATATTAAGACTTATTGACGAGCAGGGTAAGCTTGATGATAATTTGAGAGAGCAGATAGAGAATGCTAAAACACAGACAGAACTTGAAGATATATACCGCCCATACAGACCTAAGCGCCGTACAAGAGCAACTATTGCAAAGGAGAAAGGTCTTGAACCTCTGGCGATGGCTATTATAGCACAAAATCCTGCTGATGATATAGATGCCTTGGCTGCAGAATATATTGATGCTGAAAAGGAAGTCAATACGGCAGAAGAGGCTGTTGCAGGTGCGATGGATATTATAGCTGAGATGATTTCTGATAATGCTGATGCAAGACGTATCATAAGAGAACTGACACTTCATAACGGAACGATGGTAACTGCGGCAGCTAAAGACGAGGACAGTGTGTACAGTAACTATTATGAGTATCAGGAGCCGCTTTCAAAGATAGCTAATCACCGTATTCTTGCCATAAACAGAGGCGAGAAGGATGAGTTCCTGAGTGTAAAAATCAAGATAGAAGAAGAACTTTGTGTCGGTTACCTGAAAAGGAAAACGGTCAAAAAGACTCCGACTAAGGCTGGAGAGTATGTAGCTCTGGCGTGTGAGGATAGTTATAAAAGACTTATTGCACCGTCTATCGAAACAGAGATAAGAAACTTCCTGACAGAACGTGCAGGCGGCGAAGCTATCAAGGTATTTGCTAAAAATCTTTCGGGACTTCTTTTGCAACCGCCGGTAAGGGGAAGAACTGTTTTAGGTCTTGACCCCGGTTACAGAACGGGCTGTAAGGTGGCTGTTGTAGATGATACTGGTAAGGTTTGTGATACAGGCATAGTATACTGTACATTACCTAATCACGACAGAGAAAAGGCAAAGGATATACTTAAAAAATTGATAATAAAGCACAATGTTGACCTGATTTCGATAGGAAACGGAACTGCATCAAAGGAAACAGAGAAGGTTGCAGCAGAGCTTATAAGCGAGCTTGACAGAAAGGTATATTATATGGTGGTAAGTGAAGCAGGTGCATCTGTGTACTCTGCATCAAAGCTTGCTGCTGAAGAATTCCCTGAGTTTGACGTATCACTAAGAAGTGCGGTTTCTATTGCGAGACGAATTCAGGACCCATTGGCAGAGCTTGTTAAAATCGACCCGAAGGCTATAGGTGTCGGTCAGTATCAGCATGATATGAATCAGAAACTGTTGGGTGAAGCACTCGGCGGAGTAGTAGAGGATTGTGTTAATAGTGTAGGTGTGGACCTCAATACTGCATCTCCGTCTCTGCTTTCATATGTTTCTGGAATAAACTCTGCAGTTGCAAAGAATATAGCTACATACCGTGAAGAAAACGGTAAATTCACATCAAGAAAAGAGCTGCTTAAAGTACCGAAGCTCGGACAGAAAGCATTTTTGCAGTGTGCGGGCTTTTTGAGAATTGTTGACGGTAAGGAGCTTTTGGATAATACCTCGGTACACCCTGAAAGCTACAAGGCGGCAGAAGGTCTTCTTGAGAAATTGGGATATACAGAGGATGATTTGAGAGAGGGAAAAATAACAGATATCAATAATAAGATAAAGGGTGAAAAGGAGAAGCTTGCGGAAGAGCTTGGTGTAGGAGTGCCTACCCTTATTGATATTGCCGAAGCTCTGCTTAAAAGAGGCAGGGACCCACGTGATGAATTGCCGGAGCCGGTTATGAAATCGGAAATAATGGATATATCTGAGCTAAAGCCTGATATGATTATGACAGGTACGGTCAGAAATGTTATAGATTTTGGAGCATTTGTTGATATAGGCGTTCATCAGGATGGACTGGTGCATATATCGCAAATCAGCGACAGATATATTAAACATCCTCTTGATGTTTTGTCGGTTGGCGAGGTTGTTAAGGTTAAAATTCTTGACGTTGATGTAAAGAAAAAGCGAATCTCATTAACTATGAAAGGAATTTGATATGAAACACAATATAGCATTTCCTAAGTTAGGACTTGATTTTGAAATAAACCGTATTGCTTTTTCGGTTTTTGGTAAGCCGATATACTGGTATGCAATAATCATAGTAACGGGATTTCTTCTCGCAGCGGCCTTTGTTGCAAGGAGTGCTAAAAAGAGAGGAATAAATCCTGAAAATATATGGGATATTGCACTTTACGGTCTTGTGTTCGGTCTTGTAGGTGCGAGAATTTACTATGTAATTTTTGACTTTGATACAATAAGAGATAACTTCTGGAATATTTTTAAGGTCTGGGAGGGCGGTCTTGCGATATATGGTGCAATCATTGCGGCGGTGATAACGGCATATGTATACTCGAAAAGGCACAAATTGCCGGTTCTGCGGATTTTTGACTTGTGTTGTCAGGGACTGTTTATCGGTCAGTCGATAGGCAGATGGGGTAACTTTGTCAATGCGGAGGTATATGGCGGCGAGACTTCGCTTTTGTGGGGGATGTCGATAGATGGTGCAAATCCTGTACATCCGCTGTTCTTGTACGAAAGCTTGTGGAATGCATTAGGATTTATAATTGTTCTATTTATAAGAGACAGAATAAAAACCGACGGTAAGGTTTTCTCGTTTTATATACTTTGGTACAGCTTCGGCAGACTTCTTCTGGAGGGAATGAGACAGTCGGAATATATACTTTATCTTGCCGGTAATGTTGGCATTTCACAGGTAGTGGCAGGAATAGGAATTCTTGTCGGAATATCGGGACTTGTATTTTTAGGTAAAAGGTCGCAGCGTGTCGAAGTTTCGGACAATGAAACAGAAAGTCAAAACTAATGTCGAAGCTTGTCTGACGATTGCCGGATTTTGCTGAGGGAACGAATTGACTTTTGACGAAATATGCCATACAATTTAGGTATTGGGATAGGCAATCTCAGGAGGTTGGGCATATGATATGTATAGGTGATTTGACGGAAGTAAAAGCAAGGCTTGAACAGATAGTGGATAAATATTTTCCAAATGGACTTTCCAATACGGATGTTGTGAGTATTGCATGTGAATATGAACAGTTATTGAACAGACGATAAGAAACAGTAATAAAATAGCTTGTCCCATTTTAAGTCAGCAGATAATAAGGTCTGCTGACTTTTTTTGCGAAAACGCTCCAAATTTCAATTTGGCAAGCGTTGAGATATGCGTAATAGGGAAGGATATTTTGTACGTTTGGGTTTAGTAATAGGTATAATTGTTCATATTCTGCAAATAATATGCAGGAGGTGAAAATTATGACAGGTGTTTTAATGTGTATACTTTCGGGCGCGGCTATGAGTGTTCAGGGGGTATTCAATACCAGACTGTCCGATAAAATCGGACTGCTTGAGTCGAATTTAATAGTTCAGGCGATAGCTGTTGTGCTGGCAGCGATATCACTTTTCTGGGCTAAAGGGAGCTTTTCGCAAATAGGTGGAGTAAATAAGCTGTATTTAACGGGCGGAGTGCTTGCGATGGTAATAACGGTTACAGTAATGCTCGGGATAAAAAATCTTTCGCCTACCATTGCAATAAGTATAATACTTGTTTCTCAGCTTGCTGCAGCGGCACTTATTGATGCCTTTGGCCTATTTGACAGCGAAAGGGTGGTATTCGGTATAAGGAAGATTATCGGTCTTGCCGTTATGATTGGTGGAATTATTTTGTTTTCGTATAAAAAATAAAACGAATTATATTAAGTAAATAATTGGAGTTTGTAAAATTGAATTGTAGGGGACATTCACGAATGTCCCGTATTTCGGGCGATTTTTAGAAATCGCCCTTACGACTGTGTAATATAAAGCGATATAAATATTGCACATTTATTTAGTCTTTGGCATATTCTTTTACCAAAGGGCATAAGCCCTTATTAGTTCAGGAAAGGAAGTAATGCTATGGGCGATATGAACTGCTGTTCAAATGAAAACGGCTTCAAGGAGTCGGTTTGTATACATACAGACAAAATCTACGATTCATGCAGAGATAAGGAGTGCGTAGAAGATTTAAGAGTGTATTTTACAGCGGATGCACAGTGCATTGTAGATCGTGCAATCAGCGTGAAGTGCACTAAGGCAGAGACCATATGGGTGTTCTCGGATATCGAATCTGTTCCGTTTAACAGAGGCTACTATTCTGTGGATTTGAAGTATTTCTTCAAAATAACTCTTGCAGTATATGCGGGTCTCGGCAGACCGGCAGAGGTAGAAGGTCTTGCAACCTTTAATAAGCGTGTCATTCTCTTTGGCTCGGAGGGCAATGCTAAGGTGTTTGCATCAAGATATAAGGAAGATGCATTTGACCCTCAGATGTGGAGAAAGACCAATATGCCGTCATCTGTTGTAGAGGTTGTAGACCCGATTGCGTTGGGTGCTAAGGTTGTCGATGTAAATAACGATAACTGCAATAACAATTGCTGCTGTTGTGATGACGATATCGACCTTGCAAGTGTTCCTGAGTCGGTATGCCGTGTGTTTGGAGACAGCCTGATTCTTGGTGGAGAGCAGAAAAGGGTATTTGTATCATTGGGTATTTTCTCAATTATTCGTCTTGAACGCAGAGTTATGCTGCTGATTCCTGCGTACGATTTCTGCATACCAGACAAGGAATGCATCGGTGCAACAGACGATAATCCATGCAATCTTTTCGAGAGAATAAGCTTCCCTGTTGATGAGTTTTTCCCACCTGAAAAGTGCAGCTTTGAAGAAAACGACAATGGTTGTGGATGCTGATTGATATGTAAACAACTGCCGGTATTCTGATTTTCGGGATACCGGCAGTTTGGTTTCTTTATGTAAAAATCCCCATCATACAGCGATGGGGATTTTTACGTCTAAGTTATGGAATTTATAATCTTCAAGCTTAAAGCTTTCGGTGGTGAACTTATAAAAGTCTGTGTTATCGTCGCACTTTATAAGTTTTGGTGCATCATACGGCTCACGCGAGAGAATTTCTTTTACAATGGGAATGTGTCTGTCGTAGATATGAGCATCTGCAATAACGTGTATAAGCTCGCCTGCCACAAGTCCTGATGCCGCCGCCATCATATGCTGCAAAAGTGCGTACTGACATACATTCCAGTTATTTGCCATCAGCATATCCTGTGAACGTTGATTTAAGATACAGTTAAGAACATTTCCGCTTACGTTAAATGTCATAGAATATGCACAGGGATAAAGATTCATTTCGTTAAGGTCTGCGTGGTTATAGATGTTCGTCATAATACGTCTTGAGTTAGGGGTGTTTTTGAGGTCAAACAGAACTCTGTCCACCTGGTCAAACTCACCCTCGCGGTATTTATGCTTAACACCCAACTGATAACCGTATGCCTTTCCGATTGAGCCGTTCTCATCCGCCCATTCGTCCCAGATATGACTGTTCAAGTCCTTAATATTATTTGACTTCTTCTGCCAAATCCATAAAATTTCGTCAAGTGCACTCTTGAAATATGTACGTCTGATTGTAAGAATAGGGAACTCCTCTCTCAAATCATAGCGGTTTACAATACCGAACTTTTTGACGGTATGTGCACTTTCGCCGTCCTCCCAACGTGGACGTACATCAAGGTCGGTGTCCCAGACACCGTTTTCTATTATGTCGGTTATATTCTGTATAAAAATTTGGTCTGCTCTGCTCATAGGACTATACTCCTCTTGTAATAATTTAACTAATTATATC
>JAHAZB010000027.1 GCA_018384175.1 Eubacteriales bacterium | reverse complement strand
GTAATATATAGTACAACATATTATGACTTGGTATGCTCTATTCATAATAGCATTAAGGAAGGTAATATTTTATGCGAATAATTGCAGCAACAAAAAATAAAGGAAAGATACGCGAGATTGCCGATATATTAGGCGAGCTTGGTATAGAGGTTGTTTCTCAGGCGGATGCAGGTATTGATGTTGAAGTATATGAAACAGGCACTACCTTTCTGGAAAACGCAAGAATAAAAGCTCAGGCAGTTTCACTTTTGTGCGATGAGGCTGTGCTTGCTGATGATTCAGGACTCTGCGTAAACTCCTTAGGCGGCGCTCCCGGTATATTTTCAGCAAGATATTCAGGTGAGAATGCAACAGATAAAGAAAACACCAGCAAGCTACTTAATGAGCTATCCGGCATTCAGGACAGAGATGCTTATTTCGAAACAGCTATAGTTCTTATTTTCCCCGACGGACGTGAGCTTACTGCAAACGGACGTGTAACAGGCAGAATCACATTTGAACCCCACGGAAACGGCGGATTCGGTTATGACCCTGTTTTCTATTGCACCGAGCTTGGCAAGACCTTCGGAGAAGCAACCGACGAAGAAAAAAACAATGTAAGCCACAGAGCAAGAGCCTTAAAAAAGCTATTTGAACTGTTAAAGCAACAATAAAAACATTTAATGATGAAAGGAAAATTAAAATGGACGTTTTTTGCGAGTATATTGTAACCAAGAAGAAGGAAGCACTTGATTATTTTATTATCTTTTCAGTAGCGGTAGCAGTTATACTTCTGACATATATTCTTATGATAGTAATGTTTGCATTTAAGTCTTTTGCAAGCATTGTTCTGCTACTTATTGTCGGATGCTGGTGGGGCGGTATTCAGCTTATCAAGGGACGCAGTATGGAGTTTGAATACATACTTACTAACCACGAGCTTGATATAGACAGAATTGTGGCAAGAAGCCGCAGAAAAAGACTCTGTTCAATTGATTTTAAGCATATAGATGTTTGTGCAAGTACTTCCGACCCCACGTTTGCTCATATTTATAAAAACACCGCTGAAAGAAAGATATTAAACCTTGCAGGCGATGCTGATGCCGAGAATGTATATTTTGTTGACTATTCTCACGAATCACAGCAGATGCGTGTTCTCTTCCAGCCGAGTAAACGTATTTTGGATGGCATCAAAAAGTGTGCACCTCGTACAGTAAATGTCAAAGAGGGCGATTTATGATACTCGGAGTCGGCTGCGACATAATCGAAATCAGCCGAATAGATGATGCTATCAAAAAGGGACATTTTATCGAGCATTGTTTTACCGAAAAAGAGCAGGATTATTTCAACAAAAAGCATAACCGTACAGAATCAGTTGCCGCAGGCTTTGCTGCAAAGGAAGCAGTTTCAAAAGCTCTCGGAACAGGTATCTCCGGTTTCTCCCTCACAGATATTGAAATATTACATCAGGAAAACGGAAAACCTTACGTAGAGCTTCACGGCGGAGCAAAAGCTCTTGCTGATAAGTTCGGAGGCAAGGTGCATATAAGTATGTCGCATTGCAGGGATACTGCAATGGCATATGCCGTTTTTGAATCGTATAAAGATTAAGGAGTGGTAGTATGGAACGCAAATTGGTAAATGTCGGTGCACCTCATATATGCACCGCCGCTCAAATGCGCACACTCGACAAAAATGCAATCGAAACAACAGGAATAAGCGGTATAGTTCTTATGGAGAATGCCGCTATTGCCTGTGTAGGTGTTCTTTCCGAGCATTTTGATATAAAAAATACAAGCTTTGCTGTATTCTGTGGCAAAGGCAATAACGGTGGCGACGGCTTTGCAATAGCACGCCACCTTTTTAATAAAGGTGCTGACGTAGTTGTTTATCTTACTGCCGGTTCTTCTTTCGAAGGAGATGCACTTACAAACTACCGTATAATACGTTCTTTGGGCATTACAATCATCGAGCTTGACAACAGCGAATACTTAAAAGGTTTCATAAAAAGCGCCGACTGTGTTATAGATGCAATATTAGGCACAGGTATTTCCGGCGCACCGTACGGTATGTCCGCATATGCAATCGAAGCCATAAATGAATATGCAGACTTCGTATTCTCGGTAGACGTTCCCTCCGGCATCAACTCAGATACAGGAGATGTGAGAGGCTGTGCGGTTAAGGCTGATATTACAGTAACCTTTGCCGCATACAAATCTGGTATGTTCCTCTATCCTGCGGCAGAGTATATGGGCGAAATCATACTAAAAGACATATCAATACCTCAGTTTATTGCCGATACCAATGGAGGAAGATGTTTCCTTTCAACATGGGACGGAGTTAAGAAGGTATATCCAAAAAGAACAGAAAATTCACACAAAGGTGATTATGGCAAAATCTTAGTCATAGGCGGCTCAGTCGGTATGGCAGGAGCAGTAGCAATGTCCGCCAAAGCTGCACTTAAATGTGGTGCAGGGCTGGTAACTGCCGCTGTACCTACCTCCATCAACAATATTATTCAGGAAAAAATTGATGAAGTAATGACTATTCCGCTTCCAGAAGATGGGGGCAGAATTGCAAAAAATGCCGCAGAGCGTTTAGCAAGACGTGCAAATGTATGTGATGCAGTATTGTTTGGTCCAGGTCTTGGCAGAAGCAATAGTCTTACAGAGTTTACCGAAGCTTTTTTGCCTTTACTTACCGTACCGACAGTTATTGATGCAGATGGGCTCTATGCTATATCACAGCGGCCTTCTCTTCTTCAGAATTGTCGTGCAGAGATTATTATGACACCTCATTCAAGCGAGATGGGATACCTTATTGGCAAAACGGCCGAAGATGTAGAAAAAGACAGGCTTTCCATCGCAACCGACTATGCTTCTAAAAATGGAATAACACTAATTCTTAAAGGTCATCATACTATAATAACAGCACCCGACGGTGATGTTACCATAAACACAACAGGAAACTCAGGCATGGCAGGAGCCGGAAGCGGTGATATTCTTTCCGGAATGATAACTGCGCTCATAGCGCGTGATGTTATGCCCTATGATGCCGCAGTCAGTGCTGTTTATCTACACGGCAAAGCAGGTGATTTTGCCGCAGAAAAACTGGGAAAAGACTCGATGTGTGCAGGTGATATCATCAGTGCTATCCCCCAAATATTACCTGTGGAAAAACAGACAAAGCTATGATATAATTAGAGAGGAATTGACACTAAATTGAACAGAACATGGGCAGAAATCAATCTTGACGCCTTGGCGTTTAATATGCGTTCAATACGCAAAACAACTAAAAATTCTGCAATGATAACTGCGGTAGTAAAGGCAGATGCATACGGTCATGGAGTATGCGAAGTAGCAAGAGTACTCCTCAGAAACGGTGCAGACCGTCTTGCCGTTGCATGTGTAGCAGAAGCAAAGCAGTTAAGGCGCGCAGGCTTTGATGTACCGATACTTATTTTAGGTGCAACCGAGCTATTTGAGGCAGAAGAGTTAGTTGAAAACGATGTTATTGCAGCTTGTTTTTCATATGAGTCTGCAAGAGCCATCTCCGATGCTGCAAAGAAATTTAACAAAATTGCTAAAATTCACATAAAGCTTGATACAGGAATGAGCCGTATAGGCTTTGTAGTAGGCGAAAATGAAGACTATGCAATTGACGAGATAAAGAAAATTTCACAGCTTGAAAATCTTGACATAGAAGGAATATTCTCCCATTTTTCAACCTCTGATGAAGCAGACAGTAGCTATACAATGCGTCAGCTTGATATATTCTTGAAGTTCTGCACTCGTCTTGAGTCGGAGGGAATTTCTATCCCTATCCGCCACATAGCCAATTCAGCAGCCATAATATCATATCCCGAAACGCATCTTGATATGGTGCGCGCAGGAATCGTTCTTTACGGGCTTTATCCGTCTAATGATGTTGATAAATCAAGAATGCCGCTGATTCCGGTTATGTCGTTAAAATCGCACATAACAATGGTAAAGGAAAAGCAGGCAGGCTGGGGTGTCAGCTATGGCAATGAATACATAACCGGGGGCGTTACCAAAATCGCAACCGTGCCCGTTGGTTATGCAGACGGATACACTCGAAATATTGCTAAAAAAGGCAAAATTTTGTTAAAAGACGGAACAGAGGCAAAAATTATAGGAAGAATTTGTATGGACCAATGTATGATTGATGTTACAAATGTCAATAATATCAATGCAGGTGATGAAGTAACACTTTTCGCAGCGGAAAAAATCACGGCAGATGATATTGCTAAATGGTCTGACACAATTAACTACGAAGTACTCTGTCTGGTTTCAAAGCGTATCCCGAGAGTTTATATTGAGGGAGAAAAGACAATTTCCGCACGAAATTATATTGACGAGCTTTTATGAAATAATTAAACGGGGGGCTTGGTTGCTTTGTTACAGCTAAAACGCAGCGCACTGCATTGCAAAATCGGTAAAAAGCGGCTCCTGTCATTAAATAAGAGTGTGCGTCTTGCCCGTGGGTACAGACATATGGCAGCTCTTAACAGTTTTCTTGCAGAGGAGTCGATTACTTCTGACAATGACGCGCTGACGGCAGGAGAGCAAATACTGACGGAGTGTGAATGAAGTGATTGTAAAAAGAGGAGATATTTATTATGCCGACTTAAGTCCTGTTGTTGGCAGTGAACAAGGCGGAGTACGTCCGGTTCTCATTGTTCAGAACGATGTCGGTAATAAATACAGTCCAACGGTTATTGCTGCGGCTATTACATCGCAGATTAACAAGGCAAAAATGCCAACGCACATCGAGTTGCCGGCATCCGAATACGGTCTTTATCGCGACTCGGTAATACTGTTGGAACAGGTCAGAACTATTGATAAAAAAAGACTCAGAGAACGCATTGCACACCTTGACAATCCACTTATGGAACAGGTTAATGATGCTCTGGGTATAAGCTTTGGCTTGGGAAGTTTCTGATATTATCTACATATCAGAGCTTTCACACCATTCAAAATGATATTTGTACTCTAAAAAGCGGCAGTTCAATTGAACTACCGCTTTTTTTACATCATTATTTATCCACTCTGCTTCTTATTTCACCATTTGTAGATGCAATAATATTCTGCGCCACTTCGGTAACAACACGTTTGCGTGCCTCATATGCACCCCAAGCCATATGCGGAGTAAGGACAAAATTATCTCTACCCATTATACCATAGAACGGATGGTCTTTGCCGAACGGCTCAACAGAATACACATCGCTTGCAGCATATATTTTCCCTTCCTCAACTGCTTGTGCGAGCGCCTTTTCATCAATCACCGCACCTCTTGCAACATTTACAATAACTGCATCCTTTTTCATCAAAGCAATCATATCCTTGCTTATAACGCCTTTCGTTTCGTCAGAAAGCGGAAGATGCACCGAAATCACATCTGACCTTTGCATCAGCTCAGCAAGCTCAACAACGTCAAGCCCTTCCTCATAAGTACGCTTTGTGCATATAACCTTACACCCAAAGGCTTCAGCAACTTTTGCAACTTTCTTCCCTATGTTCCCCATTCCGACTATTCCCCACACCTTGCCTGAAAGCTCATAGAAACAAGGTTCAAGACGGTTTGCAATTCCACTTTCGGTATAAGCGCCACTATTTACAAAGTCCGTATATGCGGGAAGTCTCATCACAAGCTCAAGTGCAAGCGCAACAGTAAGCTGTGCAACCGAATCTGTCGAATATCCCACAACGTTACACACACCAATTCCGTGTTCCGCACAATATGCAACATCAATATTATCATATCCCGTCGCCGTTACGCATATCAGCTTAAGATTTTTTGCATTAGTAAGATTACTGCTGTTAAGCTTGATTTTATTAAGTACAACCACATCACAGTCAGCAATTCTTCCCTCAACTTCATCAGGAGCTGTGGAATCGTATGTAACCAATTCTCCCAGCTTTTCGAGTTCCTCAAAGCCTATATCGTCTCCTAAGGTTTTTACATCGAGCATTACAATCTTCATAGCCACACCACCTTAATTCTCTAAAAGACTTTCAAATTTACTGTAAATTTCAGGACATTTCTTTTTAAGATTAAGTGCCTTAAACTCAGCATCTACAAACCCGTGTCTTGTTATGCCCGTTGTCGTAATTTTACCATCTGAAAGCCTCTTAACACTGTACTTAAAGCCGCAACGCGCTGCACTAAGTTCAAACAGTGTACAGCTAATTTCAGCTTTTTCTTCATACTTTAGTCCGCTTATATATTTAGCCTCAGTTTCGGTAAGCGGTAGTAAAACACCCATTTTCTCCATATCAGAGTAGGTCATTCCCACCTGCTTTATAAACTCGGTACGAGCAACCTCAAACCACGGATAATACCTTGAGTGATGCATTATCCCCATCATATCCGTTTCTGCATATCTTACCTCTAATACAGTTGTGGTTGTCATTTTTGTTACTCCTTTTCAGTCTGATGCTCCTGCATCAAGCCACCATAGACAAAGCCCTGCGCAGCATCGACAGTTATTACCGTTCCTGTCTTAAGTATTTCCGATGCGCCCTTTGCTCCTGTAATTACAGGGATATCAAGCGCAAGACCGATAATTGCAGCATAGCATGTAGTTCCCTTTTCCTCGGTAATAATTCCTGATGCCTTTTTAAGATACTTTACCATATCGGGTGTTGTAGTACGGTTTACAACAATCGCACCGTCCTCAAAATTCTTTTTAAGGTCTTCAACAGAGTCTGCAACGCAAACCTTAGCTGTTCTGTGAAGCTTTGTTACACCCTCGCCACGAACCAGAATATCACCGACAAGATGTACCTTCATAATATTGGTAGTACCACTCACACCAATCGGTGCTCCGCCTGTAATTACTACAAGGTCTCCGTTTTTAACAACGTGTGTTTTCTGTGCACATTCAACTGCATGTTCAAACAGCTCGTCGGAGTTACTTCTCATTTCACTCATTACCGGAATAACTCCCCATGAAAGATTAAGCTGTCTGCGTGCTTTTTTATTTATAGTAGGAGCAATGATTGGGCATTGCGGTCTGTATTTTGAAATCATATGTGCAGTAGTGCCACCATATGTGAGTGCAATGATAGCTGTTGCACCAAGGTCATGAGCTGTGGTACAGGTTGCATGCGAAAGAGCATTTGTAACATCAGAATTTGAAATATCGACAGAAATATTATTTAGCCTCTTTTTGTAATCTATATCCCGTTCTGTACGTTCTGCAATAGTTGCCATAGTTTTTACCGCCTCGACCGGATAACGTCCTATTGCCGTTTCACCCGAAAGCATTATTGCACTTGTTCCGTCATATATAGCATTGGCAACGTCTGTTGTTTCGGCACGTGTAGGTCTTGGATTTCTAATCATAGAGTCGAGCATCTGAGTTGCAGTAATTACAACCTTTCCTGCACGGTATGTCTTTTTGATAATTCGTTTCTGCATAACAGGTAAAACCTCAAGAGGAATTTCGACACCCATATCACCTCTTGCTACCATTATGCCATTCGAAACCTTAATAATATCATCTATATTATTAACGCCTTCACTATTTTCAATTTTCGAAATAATTCTGATATCACTCGCACTATGTTCTTCAAGAAGATTTCTTATCTGGAGTACATCCTCAGCAGTTCTTACGAAGCTGGCTGCAATAAAATCCACATCTTGTTCTATACCAAAAATAATATCGTCTATGTCCTTCTGGCACATATAGGGCATAGACAGCGACACATTAGGTACATTAACACCCTTAGAGTCGGATACCTCACCGCCACTCTTAACTTCACAGATTATTCTGTCCGACTTTACACTAAGAGCCTCTATTTCAATCAGACCGTCATCAATCAAAAGTCTTGTTCCTGCCTTGATATCTTTCGGAAGGTCTTTGTATGTGATTGATACACCTGAATCATCGCCTTCTACATCATCAATGTAAAGAGTGAATTTTTCTCCCTCTTTAAGTGTAGCTTTTCCGCCCTTAAAGCTTTTGAGTCTTATTTCCGGGCCCTTTGTATCAAGCATTATTGCCACCGGAATGTCAAGCTCTTCGCGTACTTTCTTTACTCTGTCCATATATCTTTTTGCTTGTTCGTGAGTTCCGTGTGAGAAGTTAATTCTCGCAACATCCATTCCGGCAAGCATCAAGTTTCTTAATACGTTATCGTTATCTGTTGCAGGTCCCATTGTGCAAATTATTTTTGTCTTTCTCATTTTATCAGTCTTCTCCTTGTTAAATAATTGTCATAAAAACAGGGTTACGCCACAAGAGCGCAACCCCACGGATTCTAATCAGGTGGCAAGCTTTTTACAAACTTTAATCAGTTCATCAGGAATACCCTTTTTCATTGCCAAACCTTCTTCGATATCAATATCGACTATTTTGCTGTTCTGTACACAAACAATTCTGTTGGACTTGCCCTCTAACAGAAGCTCCACTGCTTTAACACCCATCTCACTTGCTGTTACACGGTCTCTTGCTGATGGCGAACCACCACGCTGTATATGTCCGAGTATTGTGGCACGAGACTCAATTCCGGTCTTATTCTCAATTTCCTTTGCCATCTCGATTACGCCCATACCTTTTACGCCTTCAGCGACAATGACTATACTCTGCTTTCTGCCTCTTGATTTACCCTCAAGGATAGGTCTTAATACATCTTCATCAAAGTTGTACTCCCTCTCAGGAATAAGAATAACCTCTGCACCGCAGGCAATACCTGCATTTATTGCAATATATCCTGCACCTCTGCCCATAACCTCTATAACAGAGCATCTTTCATGGGAGGAGGAAGTATCTCTTATCTTATCAACCGCTTCAATTACAGTATTAAGACAAGTATCATATCCAATAGTATATTCACTGCAACCGATATCATTGTCGATTGTTCCCGGCAATGCAATTGTCGGAAGTCCTATTCTTGACAAATCACGTGCTCCTCTGAAAGAACCATCTCCGCCAATTACTATAAGACCATCAAGTCCGAATTTTGTAGCTTCGTTAAATGCTTTTTCTACTCCGGCAGCCTCCTTAAACTCAAGGCATCGTGCAGTCTGAAGAATAGTTCCGCCTTTCTGAAGTATATCAGAAACGCTTCTCGAACCCATCTCAAACAAATCGCCGTTTATAAGTCCGTTATATCCTCTTTTAACACCATATACCGTAAGTCCGTTATAATTGCCTGCTCTGACAACAGCACGTACAGCAGCATTCATTCCAGGAGCATCACCACCGCTGGTTAAGACACCAATCTTTCTAACCTCTCTGTTCATCTATATGTTCGTCCTTTCAAATTACAATTCTTCGTCAAGTATGAGTGCGTGAGCTGCACTAACTTCTGCAGCCGGCACAAGTACATCGTAGCAGATACCAACTTCTTCCTCAGTAGGCGATATCGCGTGTACACGGTTTATTATGCCATTGTTATCCAATAGCGCACATATACTGTTTTTTACATCGGTATTATTTGCCAAATAGACAACCGTCCACATTATATATTTACCCCTGCCTTTCAGACTGTACCTCACCATAACGTGTAAGTATAGAAGCCTTTCCGTTAATTTTAATTGCTGAAGTTGTTTCTGTAAACTGAGCTATATAAACCTCACCGCTTGCAAGTTTTTCTGTGTGATGAAATCTTGTGCTACCGCCTCTGGTAAGTCCCATCACATTTACTCCATCTTCAAGTGCTTTTATAACAACATAGTCAGCCGTAGTTTCTTTTCTGTTCTCTTCCATTTCTTATCTCCCTTTCTGCCTCATTTGAAGCACAAAAGTCATCGTCTAAAATTTAACAATTTTCATACATTATATATTCTACAATAAATCGAAAGAAATTTCAATATCTTTTTGCACAAAAATTTATATTTAATTCAACTTCTGTTAATACAACTTTACATTATCTTCACCAAAGACAGGTACAATTTCTGCCAATAATTCTTCTGTCGGATTAACAAAATAGCTCTCCGGCACACATAGTCTCTTTTTTGTATCTGCAATATATAATACAACAGGAGTTTCTCCCGAATGCTTTTTCAGTATAGACAAAGTCTTTTCGGTTACATTTTTGTTTTGTGTCCCCATTTTTATAAAGAGCTTTTTACCCTCGTAATTTTTGTGTCCCTTGTTTGTCGTCGCACTTGAGTTGTCGGAAATGTATTCCTTAAGCAGTTGTGCTTCTTCAAGCAGCAGCTTCGGTTCTTCTTCCTCACGCAAGCTTACGTTACATACTGCCACTATCATTTCTTCTTCACGAAGTATCGGAGAAAGAACATCATAAATTTTAGGGAAAACAAGAACCTCAATACCGCCGTACAAGTCCTCAAGTCTGAGAAACGTCATACGTCTGTTACTCTTAGTAGTTTTATCCTTACGAGCGGTTATTATTCCTGCAATCTTAACTCTCTGACCATCTGTAATTTCTGATGAAACAGGATTGCCTTCTTCATCTTTATCACCGGCAGCCATGATTTTTCCAATGTTTATTCCACCGGATATTTTGTTTGATATCGTTTGGTATTCCTCCATCGGATGACCGGAAAGATACATTCCCACCGATGCCTTTTCCATATTAAGAAGCTGCTTTTTATCAAATTCTTCTATATCAGGAAGCTCTGTCAACGCATCTTCATCAAGCTGCGGCTGTTCATCAAAAAGAGATAGCTGTCCTTGTATGCTACTTCTTTTTTCCTTAGCCTCGCCATCAATAACGCTTTCAAAAATCTGCATCAATTGCGACCTTTTTGCCCCCGTCGAGTCAAACGCGCCGCACATTATAAGACCTTCAACAGCTCTCTTGTTAAGCTCCTTATCTGCCATTCTTGTTACAAAATCAAAGAAATCTCTGTATTTCCCATTTTCTTCTCTCTCTGCAACTACCGCCCTGACAAAGCCTTTTCCTACATTTTTAACTGCTGACAAGCCAAATCTTATTGAGCCGTTTTCAACGGTGAAGCTGTCTTCACTCGCGTTTATATCAGGCGGAAGCTTATTTATTCCAAGCTCTGCACAGTTTATAAGATATCCGTTTATTTTATCGGTATTATCTGCCGACGAAATAAGCGATGCCATAAACTCAACAGGATAGAAGGTTTTAAGATAAGCAGTCTGGTATGTGAGATATGCATATGCTGCCGCATGAGATTTGTTAAAAGCATAGTTTGCAAAATCACTCATTTCGTTAAAAATATCAGTTGCAACACTTTCCTCAATGCCACGGTTTATACAGCCTTCAATCTCCCATTCACCATTTTCGTTCTGTCTGCCATAGATAAAGTTTTTACGCTCTATCTCCATCTTATCAGCTTTTTTCTTACTGATAACACGGCGGAGCATATCCGCACTTCCAAGCGAATAGCCTGCCATATCCCTTACTATCTGCATTACCTGCTCCTGATAAACCATACAGCCGTAGGTTACATCGAGTATAGGCTCTAAAAGCGGATGCTTATATTTAACCTCATCGGGATGAGATTTATTGTATACATATCTTGGTATTGAATCCATCGGTCCTGGGCGGTATAGTGCAATTCCGGCTATAATATCCTCCAGACAACCGGGCTTCAATTCCTGCATAAATGCCTTCATTCCGGCACTTTCTATCTGGAATACACCGTCCGTATTACCGGTGGAAATGTTGTCATAAACCTCCTTGATATCGTAATCGAGGTTATTTATATCAATCTTAATCCCACGTGTTTTTTCTATAATCTTTACTGCATTTTCAATTATTGTCAGGTTTTTAAGTCCTAAAAAGTCCATCTTAAGAAGACCTAGACTTTCAATGGTATCCTTTACAAACTGAGTAGTGATAACATCTTCGTTTGTTTGCAGAGGAACATACTCTACAATTGGCTCTTTTGTAATAACAACACCGGCTGCGTGAGTACCTGAATGTCTCGAAAGGCCTTCTATTGCTCTTGATGTATCAATAAGCTCTCTTACTTTCTCATCATTTTCATAAAGTGCCTTAAGCTCCTTTGAAATCTCAAGTGCTTTATCTATTGTAATTCCGAGTTCGTTCGGAATAAGCTTGGCTACACGGTCGGTATCGGCATAGCTGATATTAAGTGCTCTGCCCACATCGCGTACAGCAAGCTTAGCTTTCATTGTACCAAAGGTTATAATCTGCGCCACACAGTCAGCACCATATTTTTCAATAACATAGTTTATAACCTTCTGTCTGCCCTCAGGTTCAAAGTCTATATCAATATCTGGCATTGAAACACGTTCAGGGTTCAAGAAACGCTCGAATATAAGTGAATATTTTATCGGGTCAATATCTGTAATTCTGAGCGTATAGCTGACAATACTACCCGCAGCCGAACCTCTGCCCGGTCCAACCATTACATCGTGAGTTTTCGCAAAGTTTATAAAATCCCATACAATAAGGAAGTAGTCGACAAACCCCATTTTATTGATTACAGACAATTCATAATTAAGACGTTCTTCAAGTTCAGGCGTAACATTACTATAACGCTCATAAAGACCTTTCCTGCACAGTTCTTGTAGGTATTCAAACGCAGTCTTCCCATCAGGAACGTCATATTCAGGAAGGTGTCTTGTGTCAAAATCAAACTCCACATTGCATCTTTCAGCAATTTTTTGTGTATTGTCAATCGCTTCGGGCGCATATGGAAAGAGCCGCACCATCTCCTCCTCCGATTTAATGTAAAACTCGTCGGTTTCAAACTTCATTCTGTCCGGTTCATCTACTGTACGGCGCATCTGTATGCACATTAAAACATCCTGATATTTTGCATCGTCTCTTGTAGCATAGTGGATATCATTTGTAGCAACAACTCCAACACCAAGCTCCTCGGCAAGCTTTACAAGCTGAGGATTTATCCTCTTTTGCTCTGCAATTCCGTGGTCCTGTATTTCAATAAAATAATTCTCTCTGCCAAACAGGTCGATGTATTTTTGCGCTATCTCCTTTGCGCCCTCATAGTCATCTGCAAGCATAGCTCTGGGCAGTTCGCCTGCAAGACACGCAGAAAGTGCAATAAGTCCCTTAGAATGTTCCTTAAGAAGTTCAAAGTCGATTCTCGGTTTGTAATAAAAGCCCTCAATGAATCCTGCCGAGACCATTTTTATGAGATTTTTATAGCCTTGCTCATTTTCACACAGCAAAACAAGATGATGATATTTATCATCATCCTTTGTCTTGTCAAATCTACTGTTTGGCGCGACATATACCTCACAGCCTATAACGGGATGAATCCCCTCAGCCTTTGCTTCACGGTAAAAGTCAACAACTCCGTACATATTACCGTGGTCGGTTATCGCAACAGAATTCATACCAAGAGCCTTGACACGTGCTATCAGCTTTTTGATACCAACCGCACCGTCAAGAAGACTGAATTCAGTATGTGTATGAAGATGTGCAAAGCCCATTGTAACCTCCCGAAAATTATAGCTTTATTGTTTCTCCTGCAGGAACCTTATATAGTTTTCCTTCTTCTGAGAACCACACGTCTGTCGAGGTGGGATTATATGCAGTAGTTTTTGCCACGTTAAATCTAAGCTGATTTACCGCCTGCATATAGTCATATATCTCAATATTGGTTGCATACCAAATATCATCTCTGCCACCCATATACTCGCAGAATTTTTCTATTCTGTCCCAGTTGTTATCATTATCAAATTCATAGGTATGTCCCCACAGATAGAACATATTCACTGTATCATTATATCTTGATTTATAATCATGTGCAATAAACTGTTCTGCCAGCTCAAACAGCTTTGGATGATTATGATGACATGTAGGATGCAATTCAAGCCAGTTAATAGGCATATCAAATCTTTCTGATGCCCATACTGTTCTTGAGTATGCTATACCGCAAGCCTTAAGACAGTCAATAACAGTATCATTATATGTACCATACGGATATGCCATTCCTCTTACATCTGTGTCAAACAATTCTTCAAGAACCTTTCTGTCTGTAAGAACCTCGTCAGTTATGATGTCTGCCGGCAAATCCTCAAGGTGTGAGTGAATATAGCCGTGAACGGCAACCTCGTTGCCCGACTCCTTATAAAGCTTCAGCATCTGCTTTGCACTGAGCTTTCCTTCACCAGTGGTGTTATCCTCTTTTGACATCAAGCCTGTGTTTACGTTAAATGTTCCCTTTATGCCGTATTTAGACATAATCTCAACAAGACGGATATCCTGTGCCACTCCGTCATCATAGCTTAATGTAACAGCCTTACACTTGCCGTCAGGGAATCTCTTTATTATCATTTTCTCAATCCTCCATTACTGTTTCTCTCACTATATTTTTATCTGTGAAAACATATGTTTCATCTGTACTTTTGGTTGAAACTCAGAAATTACATCACCCTCTGCACCTGCCTTGAACCAATGAAGTGTATCAGGCATAATGGTGTACTGCTCACCAGGATTTAATACAACCTCGTGATAAGCTGAAGTCCGATTTCGTCAACCATATCAAGTCCGAAATCACTTACCTCAACATCCTCATCCTCACGAACAACTATGTTCGCTTTCTTGAAAAACTCCCTTGCCTTTTTCTCCACCTCGTTGTACTTTGCTCTTTTCAGTTTGTTATCCTCCTAATATATTATAGCTCCGAAGCTATCTCCATCAGTCTTTTAAGCCTGTGATTGACACCCGATTTACCAATCGGCGGATTAAGCTTTTCACCAAGCTCCTGTATACTGTCATCAGGATATGCACGTCTTACCTCTGCCATTTCCCTTAAAACCTCAGACAATGCACCAAGTCCTATTTTCTTTTCTATAACAGCTATTGCGTGCAGATGCTCTGATGCCGCCTTACCCTGTTTTTTCATATTGGCATTATCGCAGTTTACCTGACGATTTACATCATTTCTTATCTCTTTCTCAACCGAAATATTGTAAAGCTCAAGAGCCGCATAGCCTGCACCTATGAGTCCAAGCACAGCCGCAATTGATTCATAGTCCTTGATGTACACAACGTATCTGCCCTTTCGTGAGGTAAGCTTTGCTTTTATACCCTCTTCTTCGAGAACTGACAGTACATCTTCGGCATATGCCTTTGTCTTTGTATCAAATTCAAGGTGATAGCTCTTTTGGGGGTCGTTGACCGAGCCGCCGCCTAAAAATGCTCCCGAAAGAAATGCCCTTTTACAGCAAGCAAATGGCATTAACTGCTCTGCGCTCTGGTCTGCCATAAGCTCTGCACACAGCAAATCCTGTTCGTTGTTTTTAAGTATGCTTTTGTAACGCTTGGACTGCTTGTTATAATCATATTCCGCATTTACGCCGAAACATTCTTTAATCAGCGCACCTGCACAGTCGGCAATTTTTTTGTTCTCGGTAGAGATAACCGCATCACCGGAGCCAAAGCTTGCCGCAAAGCGCATAAAGCCTGCCAGCCTTGCAGTAGTGCAAAAATCACATTCACTCTTTTGTTCAGTTAATCTGTCCTTTATCTCTGCCGAAAAAGACATCTTCTTATCCATTTTAACGTCCTTTTTCTATATCACGATATATCATATTAACATCATAGCCTTCACTCTTAAGCTTATCCCCAAGCTTATTGGCGAAGGTAACACTTCTGTGCTTTCCGCCGGTACAGCCTATTGCAATGGTTGTACTTGCCTTCCCTTCTTCAATATAAAGTGGCATAAGCATTGCTACCATATCTTCAAGCTTGGAAAGAAACTCAACCGATTTTGAGTTCGACAGGACATACTCTTGTACATCCTTGTCATTTCCGGTTTTTTGTTTCAACTCATCTACATAAAAAGGATTTGGGAAGCATCTTACGTCAAATACAAGGTCTGCATCCGCCGGCATACCATACTTAAATCCGAACGCTACTACGTTTATAGCCATTTCCGGTGCATCGTTGTCCGAGAATATTTCGCCAAGCTTTGCAAAAAGTCCGTTTACCGACAAATCGGATGTATCAATAACCACATCTGCCGCATAGTAAAGTCTTTCGAGCATTTGTCGTTCACTTTGAATACTGCTTAAAAGTCCGTTTTCATCCTTTATAGGATGAGTACGTCTTGTTTCCTTGTATCTTTTTACAAGCACTTCATCACTTGCCTGCATAAACAGAAGCTTGTACTTGTAGCCGTTCTCCTTTATAATATTAAGATTGTCAAGAAGCTCGTTTATCATATCACCAACTCTTGTGTCAATAACAAACGCAACCTTTTCATACTTGACATTTACCGAAACGAACATCTCGGCAAATTGTGGTATAAGTGCAGGCGGAAGATTATCAATGCAGAAATATCCCATATCCTCAAGATATCTTACCACCTGAGTCTTTCCCGAACCTGAAAGTCCGGTTACAACGGTAAACTGCATATTATCTTCCTCCCTTGCCTTTTATTCTTCTCCTATAATTTTAACCTCAGTTTCGAGCATTACTCCTGCATCCTTATAAACCGTTTCCTTTACAATTTCTATAAGCTCAAGAATTTCCTTAGCAGTTGCTCCGCCACGATTTATAATAAATCCTGCATGCTTTTGTGAAACCTCTGCCGCTCCGACATTTTTACCCTTTAAGCCTGCCTGCTCAATTAAAGCACCCGCGAAGTATCCTTCCGGTCTTTTGAAAGTACTTCCTGCCGATGCAAATTCAAGCGGCTGTTTGCTTACACGTCTGCACTTAAAGTCATTTATTTTCGCCAGAATTTCTTCCTTGTTATCTCTATACAGCTTTAGTCTTACCGATGTAATAACACCGCCATTTTCCATAAAAATGCTCTTTCTGTACGAAAGCTTCATATCTCCGGCATTTATAGTGTATATCATTCCATCCTTCAGATATTCTGCACTTTGTATTACATCCTTCATTTCGCCGCCATATGCACCGGCATTCATATAAAGTCCGCCGCCGACAGAGCCAGGGATTCCCTGTGCAAATTCAAAGCCGCCAAGTCCAGCATTATATGCAAGCATTGCCACCTGCGACATAAGCGCACCGCTTTGGGCAACTACAAATTCACCGTCTGTTTCAGAAGCAGAAAACTTCTTACCAAGCTTTATCACCAAGCCTCTTATTCCGCCGTCTAAAACAAGTAAATTTGAGCCATTACCAATAACTGTTACAGGAACATTTTCATTTTTCGCCTCCGCAAGCACAGCTTTCAGGCTGTCATTATCGTGCGGCTCATAAAACAAGTCTGCCACACCTCCGGTACGAAAGGTGGTGTGAAGGTTCATCGGCTCATTATGTTTTATACCCTCAAAATTACTGAGCATCTTTTTACTCCAATCACAAATTCTTTCTTGGCGCCATAAACTTCTTCAAAGCTTCCAGATTTCTGTTTGCTATAAGCTCCTCCGGAAACTCTATTTCGCAAAGCATCTTAGTCGGCAAGTCAATCTTTCCTACCATATCACAGTAGTGAGCATCCGAATTAACACATATACTCGTTCCAAGTCTTTTGCACGTTAGTGCAATTTCTCTGCAGTTTGGTATGTTTGCCTTTCTTATCTTAAAGGTGTTTGCGTTAATTTCAATCATTTTCCCAAGCTCACCGGCACGTTTTATAACCTTTTCATAGTCATATTTCCAATCAGGAGAGCCACTGTGTCCTATTATATCTATATACGGATTTTCTACCACGTTCATATATGCTTCTGTATGGTCTTTGCCGTCAAAGTCCTGATGAACCGGACGGTGAATGCTGGCTATTACAATATCAAGCTTTGCCATAACCTCCTCCGGCATATCTATTGTACCATCTAAATCAAGTATATTCACCTCTGCACCCTTTAACACCCGGACACCATGAATTTCTTTAGGTAAAACACCAATATTCACAAAATGCCAGATATGCGGTGCATCTCCAACACCATAATGGTTGGTCATTGCAATTGCCTCTATGCCCTTTTGTTTTGCAACAAATGCATTTTCTGTAACAGTTGAATATGCATGAGGTGTCGCAGTTGTGTGCGTGTGTAAATCTGTAAGTATCTCCATTGCCTTTTTCCTTTATTCCATATTTTTTTGCATTTCACGCATCAATCGGTTGTTAAGCTCAACCGCCGCATTATATCCCATTCGCTTCTGACGGTTGTTCATTGCAGCAACCTCAATTATTATCGCAAGGTTTCTGCCCGGTCTTACAGGAACGGTAAGACTCGGAATGTTTATACCCATAATATTGGTATATTCATCAATCATACCCAATCTGTCATACTGCTTACCCTCAACCCAGTGCTCAAGGTGGATAATCATATCAATACTTTCGGTATCCTTAACAGCACCCATACCGAATATTTCCTTAACGTCTATAATCCCTATACCACGAAGCTCAACAAAATGCCTTATAATATCAGGTGCAGAACCAACAAGTGTTTTTGACGATACCCTCTTTATCTCAACAGCATCATCCGCAACAAGTCGGTGTCCTCTTTTAAGAAGCTCAATCGCATTTTCACTCTTTCCGACACCGGACTCACCAAGTATTAAAATACCCTCACCGTAAACCTCGACCAGAACGCCATGCCTTGTCTTTCTCGGCGCAATCTGAACATTAAGATAACTGATAAGTGCACTGACAAAAGCAGACGTAGTTTCTTCTGTACGGAGTAATGTAACATCATACTCCTCTGCAAGCTCTGTCATCTCAGGAGAAACCTGCATACCTCTGGTAATTACAAGACAAGGAATACCTTTCTTAAAAAGTGGTTCGAGAAGTGCCTTTCTTTTATCCTTCGGAAACTGTTCCAGGTATGTAAGCTCTACCTTTCCCATAACCTGAATTCTGTTAGGGTCAAAATAATCAAAATAGCCTACAATCTGCAAAGCAGGACGGTTTACGTCAGCCGTAGATATGAGGACATCGTCAATTTTCTTTGCCTCATAGAGCTTTTCACAAGAAAATTCTTCAACAACCTTATTAAGCGGTATTGTAAATACTGTATCACTCATTTTAAGAAATCTGTCCTTTCATTTATCTTCTGCAGATATTTTTTACATACACTTTTATTATACAGCATTTTCTTCCTTTTTGAAATAGGAAAATGAAAAAAAATCAAAAATTATTTGTTTTTTTATTTTTTTTAATAAAAACTATTGCAATTTGGAAATAGTTGTGGTAGAATAGTTGTGTTTTGAGAGTTTGATTGATTATAGGAGGTGTTTTGACATGGCAAAATGTGAAGTTTGCGGTAAGGGTGTTGTCTTTGGTATTAAGGTCAGCCACTCTCACAGACGTTCAAACAGAACGTGGAAGCCCAACATCCGTAAGGTTAAGGCCGTTGTTAACGGTACACCCAAGACGGTTTGCGTTTGCACTCGTTGCTTGCGTTCAGGAAAGGTAACTCGTGCAGTCTGATTTTGAGGCGTATTGAACATAACTGTTGCTTTTGGCAACAGTTTTTTTCATTTTTATTCAAAAAAAAGTAATTTCTTTACTTTTTTTAATTTTTTCTTTGCAATTTCATATAATATATG
>JAHAZB010000053.1 GCA_018384175.1 Eubacteriales bacterium | reverse complement strand
TCCATTCTATCGAATAATATAACTTCTATTTTTACTTTTATTTTGTTCCTTTGCCTCTTGCTCAAGCCGAGAAACATAATTTGTATGTTCTCTGATACGCTCGGCATCCTCAAAAATATTGTTACAGATTCTCACATCCCTCCTCAGCTCACGCAGTTCATTATTGATTTTCTCAATTTCAGGTTTTGTATCAGGCTTGTTGTACAACCTACTTCGATTTAGCGTTAGTTCCTTAATTTTACTTTCTGCACTTTCCTTAAATACGTTTAGCTGCTCGATTGTTTCAATATCATTGTCCATCAGGAAATGAAACTGCTTTTGATAACGGTCAAATTTTATAAGTTCCTCACGCATATAGAACGATATTCTCTGCGGTGTTTCCTTTTTGCGTATTTTGCCGAACAGATATAAGTAGTGATAATACAGCGCTTTGAACCCTTTGAGTTTTATCGGCTCATACTTTTTAAGCCAGTCATTGTGGTCAATTTTTGAAGCGTCAAAATTTCTTATACCATTCCTTCCCATCCTTATTCGTTCAGAAATAGCTTCTTCAGTATACTCAGGTCCGAGTTTGTCTAATCTTACTTGCTTTGTTCCATAAGGCGGTATAAAAGAGGTATATTCATATTGCGGTCTTCTTCTGCATATTACATAACCACGCTTTGCCAATATCTCCCAAAACTGTTTCATAGTATAAGAGCATTTTATAACCCCATCAAGTTCTTCTTTGATTTGTCCTCTTATAGTAGGTCTGCCTTCCTGCTCAGCTTTCCATTCGGCATAGCTTTTACCCTTGCCGGGATTTTCTATTACCGATAAACCATATTCCGCACAAATCTTGTCAGACTCTGCTCTCATAATCCAATATGCCTTACTTCCACCTCTGAACTTATAACCATCCGTAAATGATACCGAGTTCAGACAGAAATGATTATGTAAATGGTCTTTATCAAGATGAGTTGTAACCAAAACCTGAAATCTATCTCCCCATAATCGTCTTGCAAGTTCTATTCCGATTTGATGTGCTTGGTCGGGAGTAACCTCGCCGGGCAAAAAACTCTGATAGCCGTGATAAGCCAATATTTTATCCATCTTGCCGTATTGCTGCTTCGTCATCACCATTTGGTCACGAGCAATGTCAGGGGATACATTGATCCCCGTGACATATAATCTTTCCTCCGTCTTGCTTGGGTTTTCCGTGTAGTCGATAACATCCTGCAGAGCCTGAAGCTCTGTATCGGTATAATATTTACTACCATCCGTCTTCTCAGGATTCTGAACATAATTGATGACATAGTCAAGCCTACCGCTTATAGACCATATTCTTGTAGTAGCCATTTGCCATCCCTCCTTTCGGGAGTCAATGCAGCCTTGCCAATTTCTATAATAAACCCATTAAGCTTATGTGCGTTTTCCTCATAGGCTTTTACATTTATAAAGCCTTTGGAATTTGCCACCTTTGCAATTTGATTCAAGCTGTTTCCGATAGCATTAAGCTCTCGTGTCATACTATAAAAATCTACCGTAGGTTTTTCTTTAGGAGTAGTTCCCGAAATCAACATTCTTAAATATACCTCTCTCGGCACTCCTACTTTCTCTGCCGAAGTTTTTAATTTTTCATACTCTTTATCGCTTAATCTAAGCGTAATTCTATTTCCTCTTGTTCTCATAAGCATTCTCCTTTTTATGTCAGGGTATTAGGGGCAACGCCACTAAAATGGAGAATTTGGACATCCAAATGCTATGCTTGTTAGAACATTAAGTTCCTACTTTATACATAAATCAGTTCGTGATTTATAACCTCTTCCGCACACGCTTTTGCGTTATTCATATGTCCAACCCATTCCATTTGGTGCGCCTCCTTATCGGGAGCAGTTTGCTCTGCCGACTTTATAAATTGGTCTAAAATTTCTTGTGCCTGCACATCAATTTCATGCAGATGTTCAAACAGTTTTCCTGTCATAAGAAGCATACTGTATTGACAAGGCTTTTTTGTTTTCAAATGTTGCTTTCTTAATCTTCCGTACTTTCTGATTTCGTACTTGCACTCCGGCACTTCAAAATTAGGAATATAATAATCTCCATTTTTTACATACTCAATTCCGTTTTCTACAAATCTTTCTTTCATATTAAAAATCTCCTTTTGTTTAATAACCTTGACGGAAATGTGGCACATTTCCGTTTATGTAGTTAGGGTGAAATCAGAATCTAAAATCTTCATGCATTCCTACTGCATCGAGATATTTCAGTCTTGCTTTTTCTCTTTCTTCTTGTGTATCAGCGGTTTTATATTGAGTGTAGTAACTGCGTTTTGAAACGGCATCAAGTTTTTTGTCAATCCCTTTTTTAATGTCATGATAAAACTCACACACATCGTCATCATCAAAGCCAAGCTCATCACTAAAGAAGTATTTAACCATCTGAACAAACAAATCTTGCTCTATTTGAATTTTCTTCATATCCTATCACATCCTTTCAAGGTGGCAAGGTGCTCCTTTTATAAGAACAGGGCATCTTGCCATCTTACTTTTAATTAAGACTCCAATACCATTGGTTATTTACCCGTTTTGACTTTACGCCCAATTCCTCTTTGGCATTTCGCAAGGTCTTTTCAGATATGCCCTTTTGCTTTGCAAACTCCAACAGTTCTGTCTGTGCCATCTGTCCGTCTGCAAGCGTACTTTCAAGAAAATCAATCGCCGTTTGTTTCTTCGTACCCTTTGCTGTGCCGGATAGTAAATCATCAGCCGTAACATCATATTCGCCTATCCACTCAAAGCCGTTTTCTTCACTCAACCTAAAAGCAATAGATTTTGCTTCAGGTGCGAGTGAGCTTTTAGTTTGACATACAACTCTGATTTCAGGTTCATCCTTAATTCTGCCGACAATTAACACACTTCTTGCTGCTGCCTGAAAATCAATAGAACCTAACCCTCTGTATGCTGATTTTCCCACGCTGCATTTGTTCATATGACCTATGAGAATTATTGCACACTTATACTTTTCAGCAAGTTCAGCAATATGTTTCATAACAGGTCTGATTTCATTCGCTCTGTGCATATCAACATCAGCACCCAAAAATCCCTGAATGGGATCCAAAACAACAAGTTTTGCATTTGTTTCAATAATAGCCTGTTCAAGCCTTACATCACGCATTGTAAGCGGCGTATCTTTGTCATCAATTACAAGCACCTTTGAACAGTCTGCATCAGCTGACAGTAATCGTGGTTTTATTGTATCTGCCAAGCCATCTTCAGCAGTTTGATAAATAACATTTATCGGCTCTTTTGCCTCTTCATTTACAATGCTTTCGCCTTTGGTAAGTCTTGCTATAATCTGAAGTACGAGAGTTGTTTTACCTTCTCCGGGATCACCCTGAATTATAGTTATCTTTCCATACGGAATGAACGGATAAATCAGCCATTTTACTTCTTCGACTTCTACATCTTCCATATTTATCAGTTTCAATTTCGACAATTTTCTTCACCTCCTATTGCAAAATTGCCGGAGGTGTGGTAAAATATCCTTGTCGGGAGGGTGTTTTACCACACTTTCCGAGTCCTTTTGTATTTTCCGATACATCAGGACTTTTCTTTTTCTGCCAATCCATTGTAGGTTTGGACTGTAATTTGAATTTTGTCGAGCAAGTCACTGTCAATATTCGCACTGTTTTCTATTCGCCTTAGCTCTGTCAAAATATCTGCCATTTGATTTCTTAAAGCCTTGTAAACTCTTGTGTTTGGCTGAACTATTACATCACGCTCCGACAATCGTTTAATTATGTAGTCCTGCTTTGTAAGTCCTGACAGCTTTACTCTGACATTCAAATCATCTCGTTCCTGCGGTGACATTCTAAAAGATATTATCACATTGCGCCACCGACCTTTGTTGTCAAGTGTTTTATCCATTTAGCAACCACTTCTTTCAATGTTTAATTTATCAGCCATTTCCGTCTGTTCACTTGGGAACATATGAGCATATCTATAAGTTATATCAATACTTTCATGTCCCACACGCTTAGCTATTGCTACAGCAGTGAATCCCATATTGATAAGCAAGCTGACATGTGAATGCCTCAATTGGTGCAGAGTTAACTTTTTAACTCCCGCCGCCTCCGAGCCTCGTTTCATTTCATGATGCAGGAAACTTTTTGTAAAATCAAAGATTCTGTCATTTTCTCCGATTCCATATAACATACCGATATAGTCTTTGATTTCTTCTTTCAAGAAATCCGGCATTGTTATTGTGCGGATACTGCACGGCGTTTTCGGATCGGTTATAATATCCTCACCTTCAAGCCTCTGATATGATTTATTAACCCTGAGAGTTGATTTTTCAAAATCAAAATCTGCGGGTGTAAGTGCCAGCAACTCACCGACTCTTAATCCACACCAATATAAAATCTCAAAAGCATAAAATGCCTGCGGCTTATCCATCATCTCATCTGCAAATTTAAGATATTCCTCCTTTGTCCATATAATCATTTCTTTCGTTTGTTCCCTGCCCATATTTCCGGCTTTTCTTGCCGGATTTTCGGGTAAATTATAGAAATTACAAGCGTGATTAAAAATAGCACTTATCTGATTATGTATAGTCTTGAGATAACTCGGTGAGTGCGGCTCACCGTTTGCATCTCGCTCTGCCATAATCGTATTCTGCCACGCGATAATATCCGTAGCTTTAATTTCAGACATTTTTCTGTCTTTAAAATACGGAAGTATCTTGTTTTCAATGATATGCGATTTTGTGAAAAAAGTATTTTTCTTAATCCTCGATTTTCGGTCATTATAGTATAACTTCAAAAATGCACCGAATGTCATATCAAGATTTGAACTTTTAATTTGTAAAAATTCACGCTCCCACGCCTGTGCTTCCCGTTTGGTTTCAAAACCTCGTTTCATTTTTTGTTTTCTCGCACCATCCCAATTATCATATCGGCATGATACATACCATTTTCCTGTCTTTTTGTCCTTATGCACCGACATTGTTAAACACTCCTTCCGAACCGTAAAATTTTTCCTCAAAGTATCTTCTGCT
>JAHAZB010000050.1 GCA_018384175.1 Eubacteriales bacterium | reverse complement strand
GGGCACGTACTTGCACCCCTCCTGAACCAGGAGGTCAATAAACACTTTCTCTAAGTCGGCTTCCTTGAACGCCATGCAGTAAAAATAAATTCATTATTTTTTGCGCAATAGGCAAAATGGCGATTTTAGGGCAAAAAAGGGCGTTTTATACAGAAATTGAAGCAATTGTATTGATTCAGCAGGCATTGCCTGCTGAATCTTGAGAACTTCATTTTTAAAAAAGGGCAGGCAACGCCTGCCCTTTGACGGTTCCAGTTGCAGGTCGGATTCGCCTTATTTCAAGATTTCCCACCGTCCATTTTTTCGAGCTCCAACGCGGGCAATACACGATTTTCCCCGTAGAGCTTTCAAAGTTCTATTAATCGTCGGTTCGGAATAACCCGTTTCATGCATAAGTAAGGGAACTGTAATGGAAGGATTCCGCTTTATTTCTGCGTAAATCAGCGATTCCGTTTCCGTAAGTTTTATCCTATCACTTATCCTATCACTTATCCTATCATTTATCCTATCACCCAACCGCTGCAATCCTTCAAAATAGAACGAAGTCCGCATGAAATGATCCGTAAATGAGAACGCCTTTTCATCATAGGAACGCAGAATACGCCGCATACCGCTCCCGAGTTGCTCGACCATGTCCAAGTCATGGAAAATACGCATAAGTTCGCGATTGCGCGGCATTGAACAACAGTTGAAGAAATCCTCCCTCGAAAGGCCTTCCACCAACCCGCCGTAGTTCGTTATTTCCATCCTGTCAGAGAAAATCTCAAACAGGGGCGGGACCTCTTTCCCCCGCGTGCCACAGGTGCCTCGCTTCCGTTTGGGGTGTCATAAAAGCCTACTATATAATTTGAACATTCGAAAAACTTGGAATATGTCCTCTATATTTTGACATAACAAGAGATCCTTTTTTTACTACATCATTTGTAGGATAAATGGCTACATTAGCACCATTTAAGATGTTTAAAACTTGAGCATTGGGATGAGGGTCTTTCGCCCTACCAAATAAGCCATTATTATGAGATATAACGGCAGCATCAGGTGTCATTGCGCCCAAAATTTTCTTATTTAAGCTTTTTTTGCTTCCATGATGAGGAACTTTCAATAAATTACATTTTAATGCATTCGTCGAGTTTTGCATAATTCTGTAAAATTGCTTTTTATTGGCGTCTCCCGTAAACAAAAAAACTTTTCCATCATCTCTCTTGTATGAAAAAATAATTGACAATACATTTGCATCATAATTACGAAAACTATTGATTGCGTATATTAAATTATTCCCTCCATTAACATACAACCAAGCCAATCTAGCCAGCATTCGTTCAATAAAAAGGAGTGAATTTTCTTTAGATATTTGGTCCCGAATTACATTTCGAATATCGTCATAAATTGAATTAACAAAGACATCCTTTCCCCTAATTGGATTTTCTATACTTCGCAAAAAATTATCTATTGAAGAAGCGTCGTCTTCAATGTCTGGCCAATAATTCCAAGGATCTATTGGAGGATTTAATACAGCTATTGCACTAGAATATAGCATCATTCCATCATATACAACTTTGACAATTCTGGGAAAAGGAATGTTCGGTCTACTTAAAAGCCGATTAATAATTGCCGTATATTCAGGAAAATAAGCCGGAACATAAAGCGTATTTATACTAGTATTAGAAGTAACATAGCCTCCACTTATATGATCTGCATGGGAATGGGAAATCATTAAATCTGTATTTTGTGGTATAAGTCTTGTAAATTGTGAAGATCCTAAATCTATGAATAGATTCACTCCATTTTCATTTATGTAAGAAGCATCTCCCTGCCCGCATTCATAAAAAGATATCATACTTTCCCCTCGGCAATAATATTATCCATAATTTTATAAATCACATCAGCATTATAAATCTCGGCTAATCCCGTTCTATTAGGATCCTCACTCAGCATCATTCCGCACAATTTCATGTTTGATTTTATAAAAACAGCCCCTCCGCTTACACCATCAAGCGTTTCGCCATCTTCCAAATTGACAGAAATTCTAGAATGACAAAGATTCGTCCTTGCTGTAAAATGAGCCGTATAAGCCTTTATGAATCTTGTTATTTTCTTCTCATCACAATCAACAACATTTTTTTGACAAGGATATCCAAAGACTAAAAGTTCATCGCCCGGTTTCACATTACAATCTATTCTTTCCGATTTAACACTTGCATTTGAACTTGATGTTTCCTGAATTTTAAAAAACGCAATATCGTTATCAAAGCTATCATTTTGTGAGTCTACATTTATTTTTTCAGTTAAAGGAATAAATTCTCTTGAAGCATTGTTTGCAGGAACTAAAATTTCTTCAGGAGGTCTTGATATCGACGTGTTTTCTTGCACTTTATCGGCAACAACATGTTCTGCGGTCACAAAAAAATGCGTCCCTTTATGGAATATTCTCATTCCAGAACCACTTTTTGAATATGGATATTCCTCGCATTGATTTTCTTTTAAAACCGGTAATACAATCTTCCCAACAATTTCTTCTACACTCATTTTTACGCCCCCATTTTAGAGAGGAGAAGGGTTTGCGTTTGGGTTAATATTTTTATTTCTTTAAAGCAACACACAAATTTCTGCATTATTGCAGAAAATGCTTGTTTTACAGAATTATCATCAACAATCAAAATCGGTTGTGCCGAAATAACATCTTGACTGAGATTTTCTTGTGCTCCGCCTGTCGCGAGCCGCTTTATTTCTTCCTGGTTAACCAAAAAATGGAAATACAAAAAAGCAGCATCAACTTCACTTTTGCAAATCATGTTACAACAAGCTTGATTTGTTGTCGTTTCGCATTGCAAATAGCCGACTTGTGCAGCAGTTGCCCCATACATAGCCATAACGACGGAACCTGTGGGAATCAGCTTTGCAGAGCTATTCTTTAAGCCGGCTTCGCTGATGTATTCTTCCGTTTCAAAAATGACATTATTTTGGACTTCACCAGTTTTCAACCATGGATAATCTTTGGAATTCCAATAATCATTATTTGTTCGGCTAGGTGTTCCGCCTGATGTCATTTTAGCACAAAACTCTCCAACGGTTCCCATTCTCCACCCATCCGGCAGATTGTTGGGGTCGATGTTGTCGACGAAGGTGTGGCGGTAGAGGGTTTGGGCGGTTTGTTCGAGGGTGGCGATGAGTTTCTTGTTGGTTTCAATGCGGGTGGCGAGGGTGTTGTATTCGGCGACGGTTTCACGCTGTTTTTCAATTGCGGGGACGGGGATTTGCATATCGCAGAAATCATTCCATTCCAAACTTCCGCGGACTCCACCGACTGCATAAAAACTTGCCTCGCGGTCAAATTCAGAGCGAGAAAACCACATCATCAGATATTCCGGCAGCAACTCGTCTGTTTTTGAGACCTCAAACATCGGGTATGCCGGAGACATAATGCACGGCTCGCCTTTGAACATCGCAATAGGCATTTTTCCATCGCGACTGACCTGCATCAAACTGCATGCAAACTGGTTTTCCGAAATCACCTTGTAATTCGATAAATCGGTGCCAATCGTATTTGCCACAGACGGGATAAACGCTTTGTCAATCGTCAATCCGACCAACCGCGTCACTTTCAAGTCCCTGTTCCGCACATCTACGGGCCGTATGTAGTCTCCAAGCCGTTTCATCATTCCACTTTATCCGATACCTTAAATTTGAAAATAGTATTTTTTTGATTGTGTCACACGGATTTGCTCAGGTCTAACGACCTTCGCTGTTTTTTTTTACTTTCGTGAGTACCGTTAGGTACGAACCAATCCGCGTGATATCCTTAAAGCATAATCAGCTAAAAACAAGAAAAACGGGAGTATTACTTCCGAAATTCAGCGAAAATCGGGAGTGGCAGTTCAGAAAATCTTGCTTTATCACACGGATTTGCTCAGGTCTAACGACCTTCGCTGTTAAGGCATGAAATCCGCTCCCATCTTAAAGAAGCCGCTCCAAAATTTACCAGCAATCCTATCTCCTTTTTCGTCGCTTTCAAGTAGTTTATCACTTGGGCTTTATGGGCTTTTACCA
>JAHAZB010000049.1 GCA_018384175.1 Eubacteriales bacterium | reverse complement strand
AACGGTCTTTTAGCCCGTCTACCGCGTGATTAAGACGGTCTAATCTTTCGGCAAGCTCGTTGTCCTCAAACATATCAAGCTGAAAGGAATCGTTTTCGTCACACAGCTCGGACACGCTCACCGTAAGTGACCGGACGGGCGGCATTGTCTCAAAGCTGTAGTTGGAATTAAATAATGCCGAAAGTTAAGTAATGCCGATAAATTAAATTATACAGCGTTTTAAAGTATGTTTCAAACGAATATTCGGCTTTTCTGTTATAATTGAAATGCATCAATTGTAACAGGAGGTATGATATATGATTAAAATTCAAGATGCGGTGGATGGTGTTATAAGCGCCATGCGGCTGCGTGGTTGCAGTGAGTACACACTAAAAGAAAACAGATGGAGCGTTTATACACACATCATTCGGTATCATTTTGATAACGGTACCGATGTTTGTTCCGATGATCTGCTGGAGGAAATATGCCAAAAGCAGAAAAAGCGTTATCAGCAAAGTGAAATAAGCCGAAAATACTACAGGAGTTTTATTACCGCTGTGTTTCGTATTCGCTCGTATGTGAATACCGGTGAGGTCGATTTTTCTATAATTAAAGACACCAAAACATATAAACCTGACGCAGAGTATCAAAAACTGGTTGATTTTGCATTAAAGGAAACGGGTGTATCGAAAGACCAACAGTATAAATTAAGCATAGTTATGCGGCAATTTTTTTGCTATTATGAGAAGCGGCATGAGAGTATTGCCGAAATATCGGATCGGGATTTCATTGAATTTATCCCTGTGGTCGCAAAGAAGAATCCCCACAATATGAATTGTGTGTTACGATCATTACGTTACCTAATACGGTATCTCAATGAACATAGGTTGGCTAAAATAAATGTAGACCTCAAAGTGTTTAACCCCAAGGCCCCACCGCATCAGCTCATAGTCCCATTCACTCAAGATGATATATCGGCAATGTTAAGCGTGATAGATAATAATTCTCAAACACCCAAACGAGATGCGGCAATAATTCTGCTTGCGTTCAATTCAGGACTGCGCTGTGCCGACATCCGAAATCTGCAACTACATAATATTGATTGGAAAAAGGAAGAATTAAGGATTGTCCAAAAGAAAACTGGAACATCACTTTCCGCACCTCTAAACGGCAAGACACTTAATGCAATTGCAACTTATATTTTAGAAGAAAGACCTAAAAGTGAGGATTCCAATGTCTTTCTTAGAGCTCAGCCTCCGTATGTGGCGATAAAAAGCACAAGTTCCTTTGACTATATGGTTGATAAATACTGCCGGTTGGCATCAATCAACAAGATTAAATACCGGTCATTTCATAGCTTGCGACGGGCGTTCGGCACGGAGCTTGCCGTTGCTGAAGTGCCCATCACGTCCATCTCTCAGATGCTCGGTCACAGAAATATGGGAGCTGATATAGCGTATCTAAGTTTCAATAATACACAAACGTTGCTGTGTGCATCCGACTTTTCGGATGTTCCAATTACTAAGGGTGTGTATGCTATTTGTAATTGTTCTAGCCTTGAGAAAGGCGGTGAGCAGAAATGAGTTTTATACAAGAATTGACCACTGCATACAATGATATGCTTGATGTCAAGGTTTCGTTGGGATTCACTCGGCTCAATTACACATCCCACATACCGCAGTTTATTGAATTTTGTGCTGATAAGTATCCGAATGCAACCGAAATAACAAAAGAAATGATAGACCAGTGGCTGGTGTCAAAGGCTTTTAACACTGACAACACTCGTCGCATTGCTGTTATAAATATTCGACATTTCACTCGTTATTTGAATGCTACAGGGATACATGCATATATTCCATCCTCTGAGTACAATGTCAGAGTGCGGAGATATCAGCCGTATATTTTTAATGATAATGAATTGTCCCGATTGTTTGATGAGATTGACTCATTAAACAACAGACGCGGTTATGAAGCATCAACTCCTAACCTTATCCTTCCAGTTGCATTTAGACTTGAACTATGCTGTGGAATGCGTCCCGCAGAACCTTTTAACCTACGGGTAGAGGATATTAACCTCAAAACTGGTGATGTTTTCATAAGAAAGAGTAAGCGTGGTAAAGACCGACACATCATTATGTCGGAGGAAATGCGACAACTTTGCAACGTCTATGATGGTATCACAGGCAAAAGGGAGTGGTTTTTTCAATATATGGACGGTGGGAAAATTCCTACCTATTGGGCTCTGCGAAATTTTAATAAAGCGTGGAACAAAACGGGGCTTCCCATAAGACTGAACAAGCCCAGACCATACGATCTACGGCACAACTTCGCTACCCGTACTCTGATGCGATGGGTAGATGAAAAACGTGATGTTATGACGCTTATGCCGTACCTCAGTACCTATATGGGACATGTTAGTTTGGAAGAAACTTTATATTATGTGCATCTTTTGCCGGAGAGAATAAAGTCTTCACCGGGTATTAACTGGGATATGTTGGGTGATATATATTGCACAGAGGAGAATTCTTATGAGGAAGATTAAAGATCCTACTTTATTTCAGAGTATACGAAAGTTCTTAACGGAAGATATGCCAGTTGTGCGAAAAAAGAGTGTAAACACCATTGATGCCTATCGTTATACCATTAATCTTTTCTTGATCTTTTTGCGGGAAAAACATAATAAATTACTCAGTTCGGTGACTGCAAAAGATTTTTGCCAAAATAATGTCTTGGATTTTATGGATTGGCTTTTGAAAGTGCGTGGTAACAAAGCTTCGACGGTCAACTTACGTCTAAAGCATATAAAAAGATTCTGTCGCTTCTTAATGGACGAAAATATTCTGCTGATATCTGAATTGTCCTCAATCCAAAGAATTGCCGATATCCCCAATGCTACAGAGGATAATATTAAATTTTTGACCGTGCAGGAAACAAAGCTTATCCTTTCTCAGCCGGATATCAATAAAACGGTAGGCTTGCGAGATAATTTTTTCTTGTATCTTCTTTATGACAGCGGATGCAGAATTCAAGAAATTCTTGACCTAAAACTCAGAGATTTTGTTATACAGAAAGACACTGCCGAGTTGCACATAGTTGGAAAGGGCAATAAATACCGAGTAACCCCGATTTCTCAGGAATTGATTCCAAAATTTGAACGTTACTGTAGCATATACCACCAAGCCAGTAGTTATGAGGATTACTTATTCTATACTATCCGAAAAGGTGTTAGGTCGCAATTGTCAAGTGATGCAGCACAGTCTTTCATTAAAAAATATGGCGACAAAGCAAGAAATTTTGCTTCTGAAATACCACATTTGCATCCGCATTTGTTCAGACACACTCGTGCCATGCATCTCTATATGGCCGGTATGCCTCTAGAGCTTATATCTCAATGGCTTGGACATTCACAAATGGAAACTTCATTGATTTATGCCAGAGCTACAACTGAAATGAAGCGAAAGGCCATAGATAAGATATCATCGGCAGAAAATTCTGTTTTTAAAGGTGATGAAAAATTTAAGTATGCTGATAATGAAACTGTTATTCGCCAACTATATGGTCTAATGTGATTTGAAATGCCGATTTTTTCATAAAAATTACCTCATCAAGGCATGTTTTGAGAAATATCGGCATTACTTAACTTTCGGCATTATTTAATAAAAGCCGAATTCGGCTTTTATTAAAAAGCTTTAAGGCGGTGCATTGCAGCTTTCTTGTGTCGTTGGTCGCGCTTGACAGCTTGCTATGCCGTGTAAAGGAAAACAGGTTTTTATCCCTTATTCCGATTGAAACAACCCGACCTTTAAGCCCCTGCTCACGAAGTCGGCGCGCCACGCTTTCCGCTAAAACATACTGCACCGACTTAATATCCTCCTCATTCATAAGGGCACGCGGTGCAGTGATTCCGTTGCCTACCGACTTAATAAGCGGAGTACTGGCGCTTTCGGCGACGGGTGCATTTTCATATC
>JAHAZB010000043.1 GCA_018384175.1 Eubacteriales bacterium | reverse complement strand
TTTGCTTGATTTCAGGCTTTATCCACTTGTTTACAACCCTTACCAAGCTTGTATAACTGCGAGTATATCCTTTTTTTCTTAACGCATCCCAAAGCATTATCATATCATCTTTATGATATGGGTAAAGCCTTAGTATCATTTGTTTTTCTTCAGCAGTATGCTCGTTGGGATGATGGTGCGGTCTATGACTTTTGTCAAGCAAGCTTTTCCAGCTCTTGCCGTCATACTTTGCACGCCATTCATAGATTGCCTGACGACTTACTCTGTAATATTTCGATGCTTCTGTCACACCTATTTTGTAACTTTTTTTAACTACCCGTTGACGAAAGTGAGCATTTGATGTTAAAATATTCATGGAAAATGACTCCTTTGACTAATGTTTTTCTTGGTCGTTAAACATTATATCATATTTGGAGTTCATTTTCCTTTTTATTTGTCACCCATCAATTGTATCACAACATTTTCAAAAAAATTATATTTTCTTTGAATTGCATTTTTTGCGAAAAAATATGGACATTTTGAAATGGATGTGATATCATATACAAAGATTAGGCTTTTCCTGAGAGGGAAAAGCAAATAAAAGAATAGAGGAGAATAGACTATGAAAAACTACAAGGACTTTGACAACTACTTAAAAGAGTTTCCGAGCAAGGACGGATACTTTGGTGAGTTCGGCGGTACATATCTGCCGGAAAAGCTTATCCCTGCTTTTAAGGAGGCTGACGATGCTTATGAGGCAATCTGCCATTCGGCACAGTTCATCAACGAGCTTCGCAGAATAAGAAAGGAATTTCAGGGAAGACCGACACCGGTGTATCATTGTGAAAGACTTTCCAAGATTTTCGGAAACTGCCAGATTTACTTAAAGCGAGAGGACTTAAATCATACAGGTGCGCATAAGCTCAATCACTGTATGGGCGAAGGACTTTTGGCGAAATATATGGGTAAGAAAAAGCTCATTGCCGAAACAGGTGCAGGTCAGCATGGCGTTGCTATTGCGACTGCAGCGGCATATTTCGGTATGGAATGTGATGTTTATATGGGTGAGGTTGACATCGAAAAGCAGCATCCTAATGTTGTCAGAATGAAGATGCTTGGTGCGAACGTTATCCCTGTAACCCATGGACTTAAGACCTTGAAAGAGGCAGTTGATGCGGCATTTGAGGCATATCTCAATGAATATGACAATGCTATCTACTGTATCGGCTCTGCGTTAGGACCACATCCGTTCCCGAAAATGGTGCGAGATTTCCAGTCGGTAATCGGTATTGAGGCGAGAGAACAGTTTGTTGAAATGACGGGCATTATGCCTGATGCTGTTTGTGCTTGCGTTGGTGGTGGTTCTAATTCACTCGGTATGTTCACACCGTTTTTGGCAGACCCTGTTAAGATTTACGGTATAGAGCCTCTTGGCAGAGGTGAAAAGGTGGGCGACCATGCAGCTACTATGAAGTTTGGTACAAAGGGACGTATTCACGGCTTTGATACTTATGTTCTTCAGGATAAAGACGGCGAGCCGCTTCCTGTATATTCAATTGCGAGCGGACTTGATTATCCGGGAGTTGGTCCGGAGCATGCATACTTAAGAGATGTAGGCAGAGTTCAGTACGAAACTGTTTCCGATGAGGAGGCAATGGAGGCATTCTTCCTGCTTTCAAGATACGAGGGTATTATTCCGGCTATTGAAAGTGCACACGCTGTTGCATATGCTATCCGTTATGCAAAGGAGAATAAGTCAGGTTCAATCCTCGGCTGTCTTTCTGGCAGAGGCGATAAGGATATCGACTATGTTTACGAAAACTATGGCTGTGGTGAAAAGTTTAAGCTTGATTATGAGGTATGATAGGTAATAAATGATTATTGCGGGACGTCCGGGAGGCCGTCCCCTACATATACTGTATTTAATACGGTAGAATGTAGGGTATGGCATCCCAGGTGAACCGTTTTTTATTATGAAGGAAATTACTGCTTTTATGTTGTAATTTCTGGAATAACAAAATTGCTACCTTATTCTTACGCCCGCAGACGGTGCTTCTAATCAGAACTTTTTTATTACCAATCTATAAGATTATCTACAATTTCTCTTTGCTCTGTTGCAGTTTTTCTGAGGTATATGCGAGTTGTTTCTATGCTCTCGTGTCCCATAAGGTATGCAAGGAATGCAATATCCCCCGAACGTGCCAGAAAGCTTTTGGCAAAACGATGTCGGAAGGAATGGGGATAAACAACCGCAGTATCAATGCCATAGATGTCAGCAAGCTTCTTTAACTGACCTGAAATCCCCCTCGTGGAAATTCTGTTACCATATCTGTTAAGAAAGAAAAAACCACTTTCAATTCTGTTTTCATCAAGCCATTCAAGTGCTTCCTGCTGCAGAGATTTAGGGAAATATATACGTCTTAGCTTTCCGCCCTTGGAATACAGGTCGAGGTGCCCTATTTTTATATGTTCGACCTTGATTTTTATAAGCTCACTGATTCTTGCACCTGTTGCTGCAAGAAAACGTATTACAAAATACCAGTACATTTCACCATCTTTTTTTAGACAATTTTTGAAATACTCATAATCTGCCTCGCTTATCACGTTTTCAAGAAAGGCTTTTTGCTGAATACGAATAAAAGGTAATTTCCAATTTTCTTTTCCTATACTGTCTAAGTAACAGTTAATTGCTCTAAGCCTTAGATTTACCGTTTTCGGACTGTAATTTTCAATCAGCCACACCTTGTACTGTCTGAGATTTTTTAAGGTTACTTCGCCGTACATATTAGAATACTGCCTAAGTGCATAAATGTACGCCGAAATTGTGTTTTCCGCAAATGCGGATGTTCTTAAATGTCTTTCAAAATTTTCTGTCATACCGAAAGACCTCCTTTCAGTATTATTTTACCAAAAAAAATAATAGCTTGCGTTGGTGCAAGCTATTTGTGCCTTATCTGTTTGTAAATCCGTGTAATAGCATATAAAACAACACATTCTATTTTATGATGTTATTATATGAAATCTCGTTGTGAGATATTGTAGAACACCTATCACTACATATAATATAATAGTTACTGTATATGTAGGGACAGGCGTCCCCGACTGTCCGAAAAAAATGTTTACACACAGCTTTTTTTGTTGTTAATTTTCAGCTTTTGCAAGCTTTGCAGCCTGGTCGGCAGTGATTAAAGCCTCCATAAGCTCATCCAAAGAGCCGTTTAGAATTTGCTCAAGCTTATAGAGAGTGAGGTTAATTCTGTGGTCGGTTACACGTCCCTGAGGGAAGTTATAGGTACGTATTCTTTCGCTTCTGTCGCCTGAGCCGACCTGAGATTTTCTCTCGTCTGCAATCTCCTTATGACGTTCAGCTTCCATAACCTCGTATATTCTTGAACGAAGGATTTTCATTGCCTTGTCCTTGTTCTTAAACTGCGATTTCTCATCCTGACAGGAAACAACAATTCCGGTTGGCAGGTGGGTGATTCTTACAGCGGAATCGGTGGTATTTACGCACTGACCGCCGGGACCGCCTGCACGGAATACATCAATTCTTAAATCGTTCTGGTTAATTTCGACTTCGACCTCTTCAACCTCAGGCAAAACTGCGACCGTTACCGCAGATGTATGAATTCTGCCACCTGATTCGGTCTCGGGAACTCTCTGAACACGGTGAACTCCGCTTTCGAACTTAAATCTTGAATATGCGCCCTGACCTTCGATTGAGAAACAAACTTCCTTGTAGCCGCCGATATCGGTGGGATTGGAGTTTAATATTTCTATCTTCCAACGCATAGCTTCTGCGTACATAGAATACATACGCATCAAATCAGCTGCAAAAAGAGCTGCTTCATCGCCGCCTGTGCCGCCTCTGATTTCGATGATTACGTTCTTGTCGTCGTTAGGGTCTTTGGGGAGAAGAAGGACTTTAAGTTCTTCTGCACATTTTTCTAAAGTTTCCTCAGCTTCTTGAAGCTCAAGGCGGATAAGCTCCTCCAAATCCTTGTCCTCGCCTGCGGCTAACATCTCTTTGTCGTCCGCGATGGTCTTTTTTGCATTTTTGTATTCACGGTATTTTTCAATAATGGGAGTAAGCTCGGAATTTTCCTTACAAAAATCACGAAAAGCCTTCTGGTCTGCTATAACCTCAGGGTCGGATAGCTTTTCTGTAACCAATGCAAGTCTTTCTTCAAGAGCCTCAAGTTTATCAAACATTTTTCGCACCTCGTAAAAAATAAATCATATCTATTATACAGTATTTTTTGGCATAATTCAATCTTTTTATCAAATAAATATTGATTTTCAATGAATATTATAATATAATATATTCTGTATTGTTATGTCAAAATGGTACAGATAATTATGTGAAGAATAATCGGTTAAAGAGGATAAGAATATGGCAAAGCTTATTAAAGCAGAGCTTGCCGCAAATAAAAAGAGAATGAATATGATAAAAATAGCAATTGTTGCGGCGGTGTCTGTTATAGGACTTATGCTTGCGGCGGTTAGTGTTATAAACAGTTCATTTCTGTTTGCTACGGCATACTTTATTGGCGGCATACTCGGGGTGATGTATACAGTTATAAAAATCAATTCCACCTTTCCGCAGTCGGTAGTCTGTGATGGTGAAAAATTGATAATAAGAAGATGGGAAAACGGATTCTTTCCATATGTTATTGATTTCAGACCACGTTTTTTTGCGGATTTTGTTCCGGCAAAAACTATAACAGAAGAAATCAAAGTGTCTGATATCAAGGATATGGCAATAGGAACAAAGGCTTTCCTTTCCCGTGCTGTTAAAGATTTTGAACTTGACAAAAGAATAAATGATGTATCGGCTGTAAACCGCAGACTCGCATCGGTTATGAAGCGCAGTGATATTTTGTACATACGTCTTAATGATGACAGAATGTATGTGATGTCGGTAACTGACTTTGATGTTGATGCACTCTACAGAATCGTTGATATTGTGGAGCATATTGCTGCAGGACTGGAGTTTAAGACTAATATACGTCTTTTAAGAAGAAAACGTGAAGTGATTGACTAAACGGGAATGGGGTATAGCCCGTTCCCATTTTGATTAGAGAAAGGAATTATCTATGCTTACTGACAGACTGAATATGATAATTTCACATATAGAGGGAAGAACGGTTGCAGATATTGGCACCGACCACGCATATATCCCTGTGCAGCTTGCGCTTTGTGGTAAAGCAGAAAGAATTATTGCTACCGATTATAATAAAGGTCCGCTTCATTCTGCTGAATGTAATGTAAAAGCCAATGGTTGCGAAGATAAGATAGAGCTAAGACTTGGTAGTGGTCTTTTACCGCTTTCAGAGGGAGAGTGTGATACTGTTATAATAGCAGGAATGGGTGGCGAGCTGATAAGAACTATTCTCGAAGAAGGAGAAGTTGTTGCAAAATCGGCTGAAATGCTGTTGCTGCAGCCTATGAATTCGCAGGATTTACTAAGAAGCTTTCTTTCGGATAGCGGCTATGAAATAGTTTCTGAGGATATCACAACCGAAGGATTTAAGGTGTATAATCTGATTATTGCAAAGAAAGGTATAGGCTACGAATATAAGGACGAGTTTGATCTACATTTGCCGGAATACCTTTATAGCCACGAAAAATTCCCCAAGCTGCTTGCTAAGAAAAAACGTGAATTTGAGAAGATATTAACCGGACTTAAGAAGGCTAAGGAGAAAAACCTTGCTGAGATTGACAGATACACGAAATTGCTTGAACGTGTATGCAAACTGGAGGGAAGAGTATGAAAGTATCAGCTATTAAAGAACTTATAGAAACAGCATTTCCGCCTCAGTGCGCTGAGGAATGGGATAATATTGGACTCCTTGTTGGCAGAAGTGATAAAGAGGTTAAAAAGGTGCTTTTAACTCTTGATATTACACCGTTTGTTGTAAAAGAGGCGGTATCGGAAAAGGTGGATATGATTGTTTCGCATCACCCTATGATGTTTTCGGGCATAAACAGAATTACCGATAATACAGTAGAGGGTAAGATGCTGCTTGATTTAATAGATGCAGATATTGCAGTTTTTGCGGCACATACAAATCTTGATTCCGCAAAAGGTGGCTTGAATGATGAGCTTGCAGAGCTTTTTGGACTAAAAAATGCACAGGTTGTTCTTAAAACGGATATAGCGGGAGCAGGGCTTGGAAGAATTGGAGATTTGGACAAGGAAATGACAGCAGCGGAGTTTGCAGAGCTTGTAAAAGTCGTGCTTAAAACGTCGGTAAGAGTTTCTGGTAATATGGAAAAGAAGATAAAAAAAGTTGCAGTAGGCTCCGGTGCAAGTGATGATATTGCGGCAACGGCGGTTTCGATGGGGGCTGACTTGATTGTAACAGGCGACCTTAAGTATCACAGAACACAGGATATCGTGGCACTTGGTGCTGTGATGATAGATGCAGGGCATTATCCCACAGAGATAATGTCGATAGATATTTTTGAGCGTGTATTAAAGGATACCGGTCTTGAAATGGTAAAATCAAAGAATAAAGACATATTTCAATTTATATAAGGAAGTGATTATAAATGCCGAGAAATGATAAAGAAACAGAGGGCTTGTCCCTTTTAGGAAACAAGAAAACAGTTTACCGTGATGACTATGCACCTGAGGTTTTGGAAACCTTTATAAACAAGCATCCGGAAAATGACTATATGGTAACATTTAACTGTCCTGAGTTTACATCTCTTTGTCCGATAACAGGACAGCCGGATTTTGCGAAGATTGTTATAAACTATATCCCCGACGAGAGAATGGTTGAAAGTAAGAGCTTAAAGCTTTATCTGTTCAGCTTCAGAAACCGTGGTGATTTCCATGAGGACTGTGTTAATATCATAATGAAAGACCTCGTAAAGCTTATGGACCCTAAGTATCTTGAAGTAAAGGGAGTATTTACCCCAAGAGGAGGTATTGCGATTTATCCTTTCGCAAATTACGGCAGAAAGGGTACTAAATACGAAAAGCTTGCAGAAGACAGATTGTTTGCATCTTTTGATATAAAGTAAGGAAATTGGTTTAATGAGAGTGGCTGGGAAATTATGCGAAACTTACTAAAAAAGTTTTGCCATCATCTGATGCCGGTACACCCGGAACGGGAGCAGCAGGTGTATAGTGAAACGTAAAAATGAAAGAATGATACTATCGGCAGTCTTTCTGTCAATGGGTATGGTGCGATAGTCGGATTTGTGTTACCTTTACTGCGTGCGGTATGCTTTAATATGCCACCGTTATATCCCAATGCGATATGGATGGCATTTGAACTTGCTGCATATGGAGGATTTGTAGATGCAATTCCCGGAATACTGTTGCAGCTGATAGTGATTCCGTTAATAATAAGAGTAACTGATTATGTAAAAAAGTAAGCCAGATAATAGGGATTATGTATGAAAGAAGTATTATTTCCATACGGAAAAACTAAAGTGAGTTACGTTTCTGAGATGACTGATGAAGTTATTAGAAATATGCACATGATTCCGGCTCATTCCATAGATGAGGCTATTTCAATGGCTAAAGAACAGTTGGGAAGAGATAAAGTAAAGATTACCGCAATTCCGGACGGTGTGTCGGTTATGATAGAGAGTTTTGATTATTAAAAGATATAAGAATATAAGGGAGCAAGATGATTTATGGATAAAAAAGCACTTGTGGTTCTGTCCGGTGGACAGGATTCTACAACCTGCCTTTTTTGGGCAATAGAGAGATTTGGCAAGGAGAATACGGCGGCTATTGGTTTTGATTACGGTCAAAGACATAAGGCGGAGCTTGTCTGTGCAGAGAAAATCTGTGCTGATGTTGGTATTGAGTTTGAGATAGTTGAAACACCGATTATAAATCAGCTTTCACCGAATTCACTTACACGTGAGGATATTCCTGTTGAGAAGGAAAAGCCGGAGGGGACACCTCCTAACACTTTTGTTGAAGGAAGAAATTTACTCTTTTTGAGCTATGCGGCAATATATGCAAAAACTCACGGTATGACCGAGCTTGTAACAGGTGTATGTGAAACCGACTTTTCGGGATACCCTGACTGCAGGGATATGTTTGTAAAATCGCTTAATGTAACACTTAATCTTGCTATGGATTATAATTTTGTTATCCATACACCGCTTATGTGGCTTACAAAAGCAGATACATGGGAGCTTGCGGACAAGCTTGGAATACTTGATATTGTGTATAACGAAACCCTCACTTGTTACAATGGAATCATTGGCGAGGGCTGTGGTGATTGTCCTGCTTGCTTTTTGAGAAAAAGAGGCTATGACGAATATATGAAAAGGAAGGAAAACTAAATGTACGAGGTTATAAAAAGACTTGAAATCAGTGCGGCGCATCAGCTTAAGCTTAACTATGAGTCCAAATGCTCCAATCTTCATGGTCATAACTGGATGGTAACCGTTTATTTAAGAAGCGAAACTCTTAATGAAAACGGAATGATTATGGACTTTACTGAGATTAAGAAAAAGATTTCCGATAAGCTTGACCATAAGGTGATAAACGATGTGGTTGACTTTAACCCAACAGCTGAGAATATGGCAAAGTTTATTTTAGAAGAGCTTGCACCTTTTTGCTATCGTGTAGAGGTTGAGGAAAGCGAAAACAACAAGGCGGTGTACTATGTATAAGGTAGTAGAGATTTTTGACAGTATAGAGGGCGAAGGCAAAAGAGCGGGAAGCCCTGCTACATTCATTCGTTTAGCAGGCTGTAATTTAAGATGCAGCTATTGCGATACGCTTTATGCACTTTTTGGTGAAAAGGAAGAATGTAAATTTACAGAGATGACGATTGGGGACATATTAAATAGGGATATAAAAAAATATGTAACCTTAACCGGCGGAGAACCGCTTATTGCTGATGGTATTGCAGAACTTGCCGATGAGCTTTTAATCAGAGGGCACGAGGTTAATATCGAAACAAATGGTGCGACTGACATTATGGAGTTTATGCGTGATTTGAGAATACACGATGAGGACAAGCTGTTTTTTACCATTGACTACAAGTTACCAACAAGCGGAGTGGAGGACAAAATGCTCTGGAGCAATTTTGAAAGCCTGATGCCTCAGGATGTGGTGAAGTTCGTTGTCGGCAGTGATGAGGACTTTGATAAAATGCTTGAAGTGGTAGAGAGAATGAAACGAATCTATGACGTAATGCCGAGAATATTTATCGGTGCAGTTTACGGAAAATACGATTTGCAGGCTTTGGCGGAACGAATTGTAAAAGAACCGATTTTGGAAGAAGCTAATCTGCAACTTCAGTTGCATAAAATTATATGGGATGCAAATAAAAGAGGAGTATAAGTCTAAATAAATTTCCGCATCTCACCGCTTATCACAGCTTGGAGTAACTACGTACGCCGTCGCTGTTCAAAGTGGCAATCTGCGAAAATTTCTTTTAGCCTTAGGGTTGACGAAAGGAGATATAGGTAGAGTTGTGAAAAAAGAATTTAACGAAAAACGAATTGCAGAGCTTGTTAAAGAACTCATTGGAGAGCTTGGCGGTGATATTGAAAGCGAAGGGCTTAAAGAAACTCCTGAAAGAGTTGCAAGAATGTACGCTGAGGTCTTCGAGGGTATGAGATACTCAAATGACGAAATTGCCCAAATGTTTGATAAGTCATTTGAAATGCCTGAAAACAATGACCTTGTTGTTGTAAAGGATATTGAGGTCTTTTCGCACTGTGAGCATCACCTTGCACTTATGTATAATATGAGAGTCCATGTCGGATATATCCCGTGTGGTAAGGTTTTGGGACTTTCAAAGATTGCACGGATTTGTGATATGGCAGCAAAAAGACTTCAGCTTCAGGAAAGACTTGGCTCGGATATTGCAGAGATTATGATGAAGGTTACGGGCTCACAAGATGTGATAGTTGTCATCGAGGGCGAGCATAGCTGTATGACGGCAAGAGGAATTCGTTCAAGTGGTGCTAAAACCAGAACTGCCGCAATCAGAGGTCTTTTTGACAGCGACCACGAGCTTAGAAATGAATTTTACAGTCTGATAAAGTAGGTAAAGAAAAATGAGAATAGTAATACAAAGAGTATCCCACGCATCTGTTACCGTTGATAATGAAATTGTCGGTAAGATAGGGGAAGGAATACTGATACTTTTAGGTGTTGCTGATGGCGATACGGAGGAAGATATTAAATATCTTGCCGATAAGGCATTGGGGCTTAGAATTTTCCGTGATGCAAATGATAAAATGAATTTGTCGGTTGCAGATATTGGCGGTGAGGTGCTGGTTGTAAGTCAGTTTACACTCTACGGTGATTGTAAAAAGGGAAAAAGACCGAGCTTTGACAAGGCGGGTAAGCCTGATTTTGCTGAGGAAATGTATGAAAAGTTCCTTGATTATGTCAAAAAAACATTTGGTAAGGTAGAGCATGGCATCTTTGGTGCAGATATGAAGGTCGATTTATTAAACAACGGACCTGTTACACTTATAATTGACAGCAAACCAAAAAAAATTCCGACAGAATGAAATGTCGGAATTTTTTTCTTATTTGTTGCCTGTAATATTGCCGACAGCGTTTTCTACACCATCAACAGCACCCTTGACAGCATTGCCAGCACCTTCTGTGAGGTCGTTTGCAGCATCGCCTATATTATCCATACCGTTCTTTGCATTGTCGGCTGCATTGCTGTTTTGCATATTATTGCCTGAATTGCCGTTTTGCATATTGTCGGTCATAGGACTTGATGACGGCGATGGTGTGATATTGCTGTTATCGTTAGCGGTGCAACCACAGCCTGCAAGCATAGCTGCAGTCAATGTTGCAGCAAGTATCAATTTAATTGTTTTCATCATACCATGGTCCTTTCTTATTTGATACAGAATTATTATATAACCGATACGTAAAAAATATTATAAAATTTTTTGTAAATTACGGAACTTTTTTGAAAAGGTATCGTCTATATAGGTGTTGGACAACAAAAATATATAAAAAAATCAAAAAAATGAAAGGAATCAAAAAAATGAAAAAGGTTATTGCATTTTTACTTACCGCCGCAATGGCATCAACAACAGTATTAGCACAGGAAATGGCAGAAAAGGACATAATGCTTATAAATGAGGAAGAAACAACTCTTGCTCAGCAGATGTTTGTAAAGTCTGTTGTTACGGGTGCTGAACTTTATGAGGAACATGGAATTAAGTACGTTAAGGGTATTGATGAGTATGAGAATGAAATTCATTTTATCCTTACTGAAGACACTGTTATCGTAAACGAAAAGGGCGAAAAGGCAGAAATTGAAAAGGATGCATCATTCACAGCATTTGTAGGCTGGGATACTCCTGCACCGTTGGTACTTCCTCCTGTTTACACTCCCGATGCTATTGTAATTGATACAGAAGCCGAGCTTCAGGCTGATGCAGATGTATTTACAAAGACAGAAGAAACATATGTAAATGCAGCAAATACTCTTGCCCTTGCAGTTGATCCGGAGAAGGTTGTAAACAAGGATGGAAGCAACTTTGAGGGTGATATCGACGGTAAAGAGGTTATAGCAATCTACGGTATCACAACAAGAAGTATTCCTCCGATTGCTATTCCTGAGAAGGTAATTGTTCTTGGTGATGCAGGGGCAAGACCCGAGGAAGTTCTTCCTGCAGAAACAGCAACAGAAGCGATGGTTGGCGACAAGAAGTTTGAAATCGTTGAAAAAGACGGTGTTGATATGTTGCCGGTAAGAGCAGTTTCTGAGGCACTTGGTCTTGAAGTTAACTGGGATAGCAACTTTAATGCGGTAACAATCGGTACAGTTCCTATGGGTGTAAACTTCCAGATTGGTACAAATGTATATAATAAGGCAAGAATGACTCCGTTTGAGCTTGAGGTAGCTCCGATTGCAGAACAGACAGAGGCAGGTGGCGTAACATACGTTCCTGTAAGCTTCTTTACACAGGTGCTTAATTGCACAGCTGAAATCGCTGACGGCGTTATGACACTCACAAGAGCGTAAGATTTTAATGAACATTGATATCCACTCCAAAGTGTTTCTTTGGGGTGGATATTTTTGTGCGATAAAGAAAGAACATAGGAATGGACGATATCTGATTTTTGAAAAAACAGAGCAAGCTAATATATAGCTTGCTCTGATATGGTGCGAGTGTTCTTATAGGATTTAGTCAGAGACGCAGTAAAATCAAGGGCTTTCGGGCGCACAGAGTGCGCAATATCGTGAAAAGTTGGTAGCAATTGTGAGCCGTCGCGAGTGCGTTTACAAACGAGCAGGCGAGCTTGATGCGTGCCTTTTCACGAAAGAGGAGGAACGACGGAGCGCGTGACTGATTTTTCTGTAAAGAAAAATCGGAACGAAGCAAAGTCCGTTCCGACGTGGTGCGGATAACAGGACTTGAACCTGCATGAAATCGCTTTCACATGGACCTGAACCATGCGCGTCTGCCAATTCCGCCATATCCGCATATAAATATTGTTCAAACAAAGAACAATAGATATTTTACTATAAAATTTAGTTTGTGTCAATCTTTTTTTGCTAAATAATAGTAAGCATAAAGTGGCATTTTATATGCACCTCCATATATTTACTTAAACGATTAACTTAATCGTTTAAGTAAATATTACACTTATTTGCGGATTTTGTCAATAGATATTATAAATTTTTTGTCAAAGTACAATATTATTGACAAATTACAGGCAAAATGATAAACTTAGTACATTAGGAAAAAGGTGGAGAAGCAGATGGCGAATATCACAATCAAGGATATTGCAAGATTGGCAAATGTTACACCTGCGGCGGTTTCTTATGTTATCAATAACCGTCCGGGAGTAAGTGAGGAAAAACGCAATACTATCCTGAAAATTATTAAGGAGACCGGATATAATCCGAGCTTGAGTTCAAGAAAGCTTGTTCTTAACAAAAGCTTTAATATTCATATAGTTGTCAGCTCGGAGTATACATCCTTTGACAACCTTTTTTATAATACAGCAATCAAGCGTATGATGGAGATTTGTATGAAAAATGGATACAATCTTGTTTTGTCAAATACTGAGGACTTTGAGAATTCAAGACTGCTACATTCTATATCGCAAAGAGATGTTGATGGTGTTATATTTTTGCTAAGTGCGACACCGGCGGCTGTTCAATGTCTTAAGGAGAACGATATTCCTTATGTTGTTCTTGATGCACATATGACAGACAACGGCAGCAGTACAGTATTTTGTGATTATAGCGAGGCATCTTATGCATCTTTTAGATATCTTGTTTCTATGGGGCACAGAAAAATTGGCTTTGTAGGTATGAAAGCGATACCGGAGTTCTTTGCCGCGAGCCTGAACGGTTACAGAAAAGCACTTGAGGATTCAAGGATAGCTTTAGACGAAGAATGGATTTATGGTGTAGATAACGAGGATGATTTTGGTGATTTTTCAAGTATATTATCACATAAGGGCATTACTGCTGTTTTGTGTGCAACCGATATTATCGCAGTTAATTTTATGAAGGAGCTTACAAAGCATAATATTAAAGTGCCTGATGATGTATCTGTATGCGGACTTGATGATATTGTCATTGCAAAATATGCAACACCGGCTTTAACTACTGTGGAAATAGATAAGTGTAAGATGGGCGAGGAAGCAGTATCGCTTCTTATCAAAATGATTGACGGAGACGTTGAAACGGAGAATATTTGTGTTCATTGCACAAAAGTCATTGAGAGAGAGTCGGTTAAGAAAATATAAAATATGGGAGCGTAACAATGTCTGTGTTTGCTGGTTTCTTGTGTTGGTATCTTATTGCTGTGTTTGTTTACAGTATTGCAGGGACAGGAATATCCTTTCTTTTTGCGTTTGTGTTGATGCTGTTGACGGCAATGGGTGTATTTGCCAAAAGATTGGACGGTCGAAGACTGATTTGTGCTGTCGGTGCATTGGTTGGGGTGATAGGTTTTTCGTTTGCGACAGAGCCATCGGCAACGATACTTGATAATTATGTAGGACGTTACATAGAAATTGAGGGTGTTATAAGTGAAGTGCCTGATGAGCATAATGAATACTATTCATATGTTTTGAGAACAGAAAAACTTAGATATAATAACGAAGAAGCTAAACTGAAGAATAAGCTTCGTATCACGTGTGAAAACGAACTTTCTACCGGAAACAGAGTTGCATTTCGTGGGTTTTTGAAGGAAATTGATTCGCCTGAAAACAGTACGGAATTTGATTATAAAAGATATTTTAAGAGTAAGGGCATTGGTTTTTCTCTCCATGCAGATGAACTGCAACTGATTGATGCAAGGGCATTTTTGTTTTCGCCCATTTATGCTGTCGAATATGTAAAATGCCGTATATCAGCTGCGATTGACAGATTTTATACCGACGATGATGCCGGAATGATAAAAGCAGTTTTACTTGGACAAAAGTCGGAGTTTACAGATGAATTTCAGAAAATCTTGGTAAGTACGTCAGCGTTGAGGTTTTTGTACCCTTCATTTCTGCATATTTTCTTTTTGCTTTCGGTATGTGAATTGCTGTTTGCGGCAATTCCTAAACGCAAACGTGATATTATTATTGCAGTAGCACTTTTATGCTTTGCACTTTTCTATGGAAATTATATGTCATTTGTGCGGTCGGCACTTATATTGGCAGGAATTATAATATATCGCAGACTGCGTGGCTTTTCGCATTATACCGATATTGCAGCCATGGTTGTATCGGTATGTCTTGTGGCAAATCCGCTTTTGCTGTATAATTCAGGCTTTGTTATGTCAGTTGCGATAGGAATAATTTTGAATTGGTTCAGACTACCGCTTGAAGAAAGACTGGGCTTTATCAAAAACAGGAAGATAAGAACGATGGTGTCGGTCTGGATAATAGGTACAGTAGGACTTACTCCTCTGTCGGCATACTTCTTTAACGGTGCATCACTTTACAGTATTATATTTACCTTTCTTTATACACCGTTATCGCTGTTGTTATTTATAATATCACCGGTTACGTTGATGTTTTACGAGATATTTGGTTCTGCCGGTATTTTCGGGATTGTTGTTGATGTGATAATTGATTTGATGCAAAAGCTGCCGCAGATGGTATCACTTTTGCCGGGTTATCATTTGGCACTGGCAAAGACAACGGTGGTAGGCTTTGCCGTTTTTGTTATTGCAGTATATCTTATCAAGTGTGCGGTTGACAGGGATACGGGGAAAGCAGGGTTTAAAGCTGCAACAATAGGACTTGCGGTGATAATTGTTGGCTATACTGTTGACGTGTTTTCTGATTTTGGTAAGATGAAGCTTACTTTTGTAAATGTAGGACAGAGCGATGGTGCAATATTAGATATAGTAGGAAAGGACAGAATACTTATAGATGGTGGCGGTGGTATGGCAGACAGCGAGTATAATATCGGAGAGAAAGTGTTTTTGCCGTATCTTACGGCTAAAGGCTATTCAAAGATAGACCTTGCAATTGTATCACATTGCCACAGAGACCATGTCGAAGGTATCATAGCGGCGATAGAAAATCTTGATGTTCATACGGTTATGCTGTCCGGATGTAATGAGGGCGGAGAATATCGTGAAAGAGTGGTAGCTGCAGCGGAAGCTAATGAAACGGAAATCTTGTATGTTAATGCAGGAGATAAGCTTGAGTTTGAATCGGGGTTGTTGATAGAAGTTCTTTCACCTTATAAAAATGACAGCTTTGATGAAGAAAATGATTATTCTCTTGCGCTCAGAATGAATTATAACGATACAACTATGTTCTTTGGTGGCGATATGAGTGAAAATATAGAAAAGAGGCTTGTCGGCAATATCGGTGAGGTGGATATAATAAAGGTATCACATCACGGCTCGAAAACTTCTTCATCAGAGAGGTTTGTGGCTGAAACGAGTCCTGATTTTGCGGTGTTTTGCGTGGGAAGGAATAATATGTATTCACATCCTGACGAAGAAGTGGTTGAAAGATATTATAAACACGGCGCAAAGATTTTACGAACAGATACAATGTGTGATATAACACTTATGTGCGATAAAGATAGAATCGGAGCGTCATGGTTTGGGGAGGTGCTTAAATGGCAGTAAAAGAAAGCGACGTAATGCGATTGAAGCGTGAGCTTAAGGAAAAAGGAGTATCGGGCGCATATCTTTTCTATGGCGAGGAACTGTATATGCGTGATTTGTATATAGAAAAAATACGTGAAGTGATACCGGAGGACGGCTTTGAGGAGTTTAATCTTATAACAATTGATGGTAAGGAAACACCGACAGATGAGATTGCAGATGCGATTGAAAGCTATCCTATGATAAGTGAAAAGAAGCTTGTTATCGTAAGAGATAGTGGCATTTTCAAAAAGCCGAAGGAGGACGTGGCAGCTTTCTGGAATGAGGAGCTTAAAAGACTTCCCGACTACTGTATACTACTGTTTATAGAGGACAATGTTGATAAACGCTCGTCGGTATATAAGACTATGTCAAAGGTCGGTACTGTGGTGGAATTTGCGTATTTGAAGCCTTATGAGCTTACTGCATGGGTGCAGGGCGAGGTTTTGAAGGCAAAGAAAAAGATGAGCAAAAATGTTATTGAGTATTTTGTGTCGGTTTGTCAGGATGGATTGATTAACTTAAAAAATGAGCTTGATAAGCTTTTGCTTACTTCCGAGGAGGAAATAACCGAGACTGATGTAAAGAAGATGGTGTCGAGGTCTGTGAATGTACAGGTTTTTGAGCTTACCGACTGTATTATGGAAAAACAAAACGACCGTGCTTTTCAGATTTTGGCAGAACTTAAAACGGCTAAGGAATCGGCATTTACCGTTATGTATCTGCTCAATTCTGCATTTGATAAGATGCTTTTGTCAAAGCTGATGTTTGCTGATGGTGCAACGTCGGCAGAAGTGGAAAAACGTCTTGGACTGCCGGGATTCATTGCTAAAAAGTATTATGAAGGAGCAAAACGTTTTTCGGAGGACTTTCTTGCAGAAAGGGTATCAAGAGTACCTGAGCTTGACCTTGCAATCAAGCAGGGCAAAATAGCAGAGTGGGATGCTTTGTACAAATTTGTTTTCGAGGCGCTTGGCGCATGATATAAAAGCCGTAACATTTCTTTTGGTGTCATTGGCATAGCTTTTTGACTCCTTATCATTAGTATAGGCATATTATAACACGTATTAATACGTGTGTCGATATTGATTTTCGTTTTTAAGCTATGTGAAAGGTTATAATTTTGTGAAGAACACCGAAGACCAAAGCTCTAATTTCACCTAAGACGGACCGAACCAAATTTCTGCAATTCACATATTATAATTAGTGAATAAGCGTGCGGAATTTTTCCGGCGTGCAGAAAGGAAGGGAGATAATTGATGAAAACAATATCGGTCATAGGCGGAGATTTGCGTGCTCTTACGCTTGCAAGGCTTTTGAGTGAAGACGGATATAAGGTTTCAGCCTTTGGCTTTGAAAAGGATATTGATACTTCAGGAATTGATATTGCCTCTGATATGTACAAAGCTCTCAGTGCAGAGGTTATAATTTTGCCTATTCCGGCGAGCAGAGATGATATCACTATAAATGCACCGTATGGCCAAAAGCCGATTCTCATTGAAGACTTCATTTCAATGGTTGGCTCGTCAAAGCTGGTGCTTGCAGGACATATTTCGCCTGTTCTTGCCGCAAGGTTCGACAGGGAAGGAATTGCGTTGATTGACTACTATAACCGTGAGGAGCTTATGGTGAAGAATGCAATTCCCACGGCAGAGGGCGCATTGGAGATTGCCCTGTCGGAGATGCCGATTACACTTTCAGGTGCGTCGGCGCTTGTTATAGGTTATGGGCGGATTGGAAAAATACTTACAAAAATGCTGATTGCGTTAGGTTGTGATGTAACGGTCAGCGCAAGACGGTGGGGTGATTTGGCATGGATTGAATGTGCCGGAGCAAAAGCGGTCAATACTGCCAAAATTGCTGTGGGTATGAATAAATACGATGTTATTTTCAATACCGTACCGAGCCTTGTGCTTGGCGAAACAGAGCTTGGAGCAATGAATGACAATGCTCTTATAATTGACCTCGCATCAGTACCGGGCGGTGTCGATTTGGAAACAGCTAAAAGCCTTAACAGACGTGTAATCTGGGCTTTATCATTGCCGGGTAAAACTGCACCCATCAGCGCAGGTTGTATAATTAAGGATACTGTCAAAAACATCCTTTGTGAACTGGAGGTGGGGTAAAGATGGAGCTTGAGGGGAAGACGATAGGCTTTGCAATCACCGGCTCATTTTGCACCTTCAAAAAGGTCATTAAGGAGATGGAATATCTTAAATCGCTAAATACAACGGTGGTACCTATTATGAGTCAGGCGGCATATACAACAGATACACGCTTCGGTGATGCAGAGGAAATAAAAGCGAGAATTGAAGACATCTGTGGCAGAGGTATAATCTCGACCTTCAAGGAGGCAGAACCGATAGGACCCAAAGGCTATCTTGATTTGCTCATTGTTGCGCCATGTACGGGCAATTCTCTTGCAAAGCTTGCTTCGGGCATAGCTGATACATCGGTTACTATGGCGGCAAAGGCACATTTAAGAAATCAAAAGCCTGTGCTTCTGGCGGTTTCGACAAATGACGGCCTTGCCAATGCAGCAAAAAATATAGGTGCATTGCTAAACTATAAGAATGTATTCTTTGTTCCGTTCCGTCAGGACGATTGCATCAATAAGCCAACCTCGCTGGTGGCGGATATGCCGTCGATTATACCTGCCGCAAGATTTGCTCTGGACGGAAAACAAATTCAGCCGGTGCTGTTGGGTTAAACATATAATTGAGGGAAAGATTTTTCTTAACCCTCAATTTTTTGTGTTGATTTATTTTGAAAGCTGTGCTATACTAAAATCAACCACACATCACAAACTATGTTTGTTGTTCCTTGACAGTTGAATATTTACGTTTTATTTTTGTACATATTTTTATGTTTTTTTAGTGAACGCTCGTTTTTTGCGTGGTGCAGGTTTGTGCCACGCATTTTTTAATTGTGTGAGCTGATTTTGAAAGGAGAAATATTATGCCTGAATATAAGGAAATGTATTTTGAGCTTTTTAATAAGTTAACCGACGTTATTGACGAGCTTAAGGATATACAGCTTAAAATGGAAGAAAAGTGTGTAAGTAACGGAGATGATGCAGATTTGTAGGGGACTGCGTCCTCTACGTCCCGATTTATTAGAATTCGGACACATTTTATTCAACAATTTTTGCTTGTGTCTTGAAAAACAGAAAGAACTGTGATAGAATAGGCAGGAGAATGGAAAATCGGGAGATGATTATTGATGCCAGTATTAGATATGCCGGTTGAAAAATTATTACAGTATCAGGGAATTTCACCATGTCCTGCTGATATTGACGAGTATTGGGATGAGGCTTTGGCAGAAATGAATTCACTTGACCCCAAAGCAGAGTTTATAAAGAACGGATTTCCGTCTAAGTATACCGATATGTACGACCTTTATTATATGGGGACTAAGAACGCAAGAATTCACGCAAAGGTGGCTGTTCCTAATAACGTAGATGGAAAAATGCCTGCAGTTCTGATGTTTCACGGCTTGTCAGGCTCTGCTTGTGAATGGCAGGGATTGCTTAACTTTGCGGCACAGGGATATGTTGTAGCATTTATGGACGTACGTGGTCAGGGCGGATATTCCGAGGATGTAGGCGGAGTAGCCGGAACAACCTTTTCCAATCCGTTTATTAGGGGAATAGACGGTGATAAGCACGATTTATTGATGCGTGATGTGTATCTTGATACTGCACTTTTGGCGAAAATTATAATGAATATGGACTGTGTGGACGAGAAAAGAGTGGCAACAACAGGTGGCTCACAGGGCGGCTGTCTGTGTATTGCGTGTGCGTGCCTTGTGCCGGAAATAGCAAAGTGTGCCGCATCATATCCGTATCTTTCAGACTTTAAGAGAGTTTATGAAATGGATCTTAATAAGGATGCTTATGAGGGACTTAAGTACTATTTCAGACACTATGACCCGAATCACGAGCGTGAAGATGAAATATTCGAAAGGCTTGGATACATAGACCTTCAGAATATTGCAAAGAGAATGAGGGCGGAATTTCGTATGTACACCGGTCTTGTAGATACAATTTGTCCACCATCTACACAATTTGCTATATATAATAAAGTAACCTCAAAGAAGGATGTTGTGTTATATCCTGAGTTCGGACATGAATGGTTACAGGGCTCTAATGATAAGATTTTTGAGTTTTTAAGCGATTTATAATACGAGGAGGCAGAAATATGAAATATCAGGTATTTAATCTAAGAGAAGAACCAATCAATGGCTTTATGCCGACACTTACAGCATACATAATTGATGATAACAGTTGTTTTGAGGGTGGAAGAAAGCGTCCGGCAATCGTTGTATGTCCGGGTGGTGGATATGCTTTCTGTTCAAACCGTGAGGCAGAGCCTATTGCGCTTCAGTATATGGCGGCAGGTTATTCTGCATTTGTGCTCGATTACACAGTTGCACCGACAGCAGGTTATCCGGAACCTCAGAAGGATGCCTTTAATGCGATAAAGCTTATAAGAGAACACGCAGATGAATGGGGTATATACAAGGAAAAGATTGCGGTTATCGGCTTTTCAGCAGGAGGACATGTTGCTGCATCTGTTGCGACATTGTGGGACGAAGAACCGTTTAAGTGTTATAACGGCATAAATAAGCCTAATGCGGCAATTCTTTCATATCCGGTAATAAGCTCCGACCCGGCAATTGCACATATGGGCTCGTTTGATAATCTTTGTGGCGACGATGCTGAACTGAAGAAAAAATTATCTCTTGAAACAAGAGTAACAGATAAAACTCCGCCTTGCTTTATATGGCATACATTCGAGGATACCTGTGTTCCTGTTGAGAACAGCTTAAGATTTGCAGAAGCACTTAAAAAGGCAGGCGGCTCGTGTGAAATGCACATTTATCCTCACGGACCTCACGGACTTTCACTTGCAAATTCCGATACCGCAATGGCTGAAGAACATATTTACGAGGATGTTCAGGAATGGGTGAGACTTTCTGTAAGGTGGCTTAATGAGTTGTTCGATAAGAACAGAGTGGGTTAATATATGAGATAAAAACGAAACACAACTCAAATTATGAGTTGTGTTTCGTTTTTTTACTTGCAAAAGACATGTTTACCGATTCTTTTGATAACCGGTCGGGAACGAATCCATTGATTTGTTGCCGTAACCGGATTGTAGTAATAAATTGCACCGCCCGATGGGTCCCATCCATTTAGAGCATCCTTTGCCGCTTTTACACAAGAGTTGGTCGGAGACATATTTATCTGACCGTCATCTACTGCGGTGAAAGCACCGTTCTGGTATATAACGCCTGCAATAGAGTTTGGGAATGACGAGTGTTTAACTCTGTTTAAGACTACTGCACCGACTGCTACCTGACCTTCATAAGTTTCACCTCTTGCTTCGCCGCTTATCAGCATTGCTAAAAGCCGGACATTGTTATTGGATGATGTCTGAGTGGTTTGCGATGTGATTCCGATTTTTGCCAATGTTGCGGCTCCGGCTATTCCGTCAGGTGTAAGACCGTTTTTTCGCTGAAATCGTTTTACAGCGGCTTCGGTTTCAGCACCATAAACTCCGTCTGCTGTTCCGGAAAGATATCCCCATTGTATAAGCCGCTGCTGAATTTGTCGTACCTCTGAGCCGGTTGAGCCACGTTTTGAAAGAGCATATACCTGCGGCTGAATAAGTAGCACAAGGCTCATAAGTACAGCTGTAAATTTTAACCTTCTTCCTTTCACTTTTTTCCTCCTTATAAGTTTTTTGTCAGATATATTTTTGGCATTAATAAGGAAAAATATACACAAATGCACAAAAAAAGACTGTGCCTTGATATGACACAGTCGAGCCGGACTACATTTTCAGTATTGAACGCACAATACCCGACAACATTTTTGGCATTTTCCAGACAACAATTTTCATTTTTTTACCTCCTACCACTTGAATAAACAACAATAACCGAGTATAATAAGCATAGCAGTTTCAATAACTGCAACTATGTAAATGGGCAGTAATAATCCTGCCAGTGTACCGATGCAGAATGCCAGAGCAGTTAAGCCTGCTTGCTTGCATCCTATTTTGCAACAAAGCCGCATCTTTCCTCACCTCAATACATAATATGTAAAAAATGGAATCTTGTGCAGGTTGAGAGGAAAGTTTTTGGTGTTCATAAAATATTCATAAAAAGATTAAAAGTTCTTTACAAGTTATTCATACGCATGACAAATAAGTGTTGTATCATATGAATTGAAATTGGAGAGAATACTGATTGAAAGGACGAATTGATTATGAAAAAATATCCTTATACAGAAACTACAGATTTAATAGTATATGAAGCTAAAAAGAAAAAGCACAGAAAGAAAAGAACGTGGGTGCCGTGCCTGTGCTCTGCTCTGGCAGCAAGTGTGCTGACGGTAGGTGCATGTGGTATAGGCTTCAAAGCATATATTGAACCTATTGCTGAAAATAATAAATACTATGCAGGATATACTGCGGCTCCGGGATATAATGTTTCCACTCTTGCAAATGAGACTGATGCCAATGGAAAACATGCACTTTCCGTACCTGAAATTGCAAAGAAGGTCGGTCCTTCCTGTGTTGGTATTATCAATAAAGCCAAGGTTCAGGCGCAAAGATTTTATGACCCGTTTTCAGGTAGATATTATTATACATCTGACCCTAATTCGGATGAGCTTGTAGAGCAGGGAAGCGGCTCGGGTATAATTTTGTCAACCGACGGATATATTGTAACCAATCAGCACGTTATTGCAGGCGCGACTGAGATTACAGTAGTGCTTAATACCGGCGATGAGCATACAGCAACATTGATTGGCGAGGATGAGAAATCAGACCTTGCTGTGCTTAAAATCAATGCACCGAATCTTATTGCCGCAGAGCTTGGTGATTCTGAACAGCTTCAGGTCGGAGAGCTTGCTGTTGCGATAGGTAATCCTCTCGGTCAGGAATTTGCAGGTACTGTTACAGTTGGTGTTATAAGTGCTGTCAACAGAACAATGACCGTTGATAATAAAAGATATAATCTTATTCAGACAGATGCGGCAATTAACCCAGGTAACTCGGGTGGTGCGCTTGTTAATCAGTATGGTGAGGTTATAGGAATTAACTCTGTTAAGATTTCAACCACCGGTGTTGAGGGAATCGGATTTGCAATCTCAAGCAATGAAGCGAAACCGATTATAGATGATTTGAAGAATAATGGCTATGTTTCGGGTAGACCGCTTGTTGGAATTACGGCAAGTGAGACCAGATATGGCTTATCGGTGCAGAGTGTAAACGAGGGCAGCGGTGCCGCTCAGGCAGGAATTCAGGTTGGTGATTTGATAGTAAAGGCTGAGGGCAAGGTTGTCAAAACTGTTGATGCACTAAATGAAATTCGTGATACAAAAAAAGCAGGCGAAAACCTGCAGCTTACCGTTATCAGAGACGGAGATGTTATGACGGTAAATGTAATTCTCGGTGAGGATTTGCCACAAAAGAGTAACTAATGAAGAAAGCTGTTGCGTAAGCAACAGCTTTCTTTTATCTTTTTGAAAAATACTGATAGACTCTGCATTGAATCATACCGTTATAAAGCTTTCTTGTTTTGTCGGCTTTTTTGCCAAAATCGGATTCGAATTCATCTGATGCGGCAAGTATGTATGCCGCCCAGTTATCAAGGGCGGAATATGTTTTGCCGAACTCTTTATAAAGCATAGAACATTCCTCTTTATCAGAAAGTCTTTCGCCATATGGGGGATTAGAGATTATAGTACCACCTGAAAGGCTTGACTTAAAATCGAGCGCATTTCCAAGTACTACTTTGATGCAATCTCCGACACCGGCTTTTTCGGCATTTGCCTTTGTGAGTTCTACATATTCGGGGTTTATGTCCATAGCTGTTATATCGAGCGGTACATCCTTTATAAGAGCTTTTGCTTCAGATTTTATTCTGTCTGCAAGACCATCTGGCACAAATTCGAATTGCTCGAAAGCAAAGCTGCGGTTAATTCCCGGTGCAATATTACGTTTTATCATAGCCGCTTCAATCGGTATTGTTCCTGAGCCGCAAAACAGGTCGGCAAGCGAATTTTCGTATCGCCATCGACTTAGATAAACAATGGCGGCAGCGAGAGTTTCACGAAGTGGTGCAGCATTTGATAGCTGTCTATACCCACGCATATGCAGGCTTTCGCCGCTTGTGTCAATTGAAACGGTTACTCTGTCCTTTAACAGAGAAAAACGGATTTGATATTCTGTTCCTGTTTCGGGGAGGTGGGTTATTCCATATTTCGCACCGACGCTGTCGGCAATCGCTTTTTTGATTATTGCTCTGCATCGTGGAGAGCTGGAAAGCTTTGATTTAAGACAATGTCCGGATATTGAAAGCTTAGCATCCTGTGGCAGAAATTCGCCCCAGGGAGCATTTCGTACACCGTCATAGAGTGCATCAAAATTATCGGCATAGAATTCGGCGGCTTTGATAAGAACTCTTTCGCCTGTTCTTACCCAGATATTCGCCTTCGCCATTTCTTCGTATCCGCCGTTAAAGCAAACCCTGCCGTCCTCTGTTGAGGTTACTTCAATGCCGATAGATTTCAATTCCCTTGATAAAAATGCCTCTACCCCGAACAGACATGGTATCATCATTTCAAATTGCATTTTTTTCTCTCCCTTTGTGGTAATAGTCTTTTTTCAACATAAAGTCAACACGCAGTAAATTTGTGTCGGCACCGGTTACTACAATATCAACGCTGTCGCCTACCTTAAAGCTTTTTCCAGTGCGTCGCCCTTTGGTAACAGCGGCTTTTTCGTCATATATATAATAATCTCCACCGATACTCTCTAAACGAATCATTCCCTCGATTGTATTTTCAAGCTCTGCATAAATTCCGTATTCGGTAAGCGAGGTGATTACTGCCTTGAATTCGTTGCCTATATGCTCCGAAATATACAATACCTTTAATAGTGTGTCTACATCTCTTTCGCATTCTTCTGCAGCACGTTCTGTTTCGGTTGACTGTATGCTCGCCTCTTTTATGACCTCGGTCATTTTATTTGTGTCCTGCCTCTTTGCCTTCATACTGAGAATTCTGTGTACCATAAGGTCGGGATAACGGCGTATAGGGGAGGTGAAGTGGCAGTAGAAATCTGCAGCCAAGCCAAAATGCCCGTCATTTTCTGGGCGGTATTCTGCTTTCATCATAGAACGGAGCATATTGCGTGAAATAACTTTTGCGTATGGTTCATCTTTGATTTTATCAAGAAGTGCCTGCAGATGCTTTGGTGTTATTTCTGTTGATATATCAGGAAGAGATAAACCGAAATGATGCAGAAAGATACTCAAATTCTCCAGCTTTTCACTGTCCGGCTCTGCGTGTGTACGGAATATGAGTGGCAGGGCGTGTCTTACAGCATGCTCGGCAACCGTTTCGTTTGCAAGGAGCATAAACTCCTCTATAATTTTGTGGGATTTAAGTCGCTCTCTTGCCACAACCTCGCCCACTTTATAGTTCTTGTCAATAGATACTTTTGCTTCCGGCAGGTCAAAATCTATACTGCCGCGCTTTTTTCTTTTCTCGGTCAATATATCAGCAAGCGTGTTCATATTAGCAAGCTGTGTCAAAATGTCTTTGTACTCTTTTTTTAGTGCGCTATCACCATTTAAGATTTTGTCAACATTAGTATAGGTCATCCTGTGTTTTGAACGAATTACCGATTTTTCAATGCGGTAGTCCTTGACATTTCCTGACGGTGAGACTGTCATAATACAAGAAAGTGTCAGCCTGTCCTCGTTTGGAACAAGCGAACATACACCGTTTGAAAGATGCTCCGGTAACATTGGTATCACTCTGTCGGCAAGGTACACACTTGTTCCGCGCTCAAAAGCTTCGCAGTCAATTGCGCAGTCGGGGGTTACATAATGAGAAACATCTGCTATATGGACACCAAGCTTATAAAAACCGCCTGCAAGCTTTCTGATGCTTATGGCATCGTCAAAGTCCTTTGCATCGTCTCCGTCTATGGTAATGACCTTCTCGTTTCTTAAATCAAGCCTTGAATTTATCTCATTTTCACTTATTGACTCGGTTATATTTTCCGATTCGGCAAGTGTTTCGGGTGAAAAGTCAGTTTTTATGCCATGAGTGTATATAATGGAATCAATGCGGCTTTTAATAGAATCGGCATTCCCCAGATTTTTGATAATTTCTGCGTCGGGTTGACCGTACGAATCAAAGCCTGTAAACTCCACAAGTATTCTGTCGCCTTTTTGAGCCTTATTTCCGCTAAGCTGAGAAATATGAATAACCGGATAAAATCGAGGGTCATCAGCTCTGGCGGCAAGTACACCGCCGAAATCAGCAAAGACAACGGCGGTAGTGGTTTCCAAAGAACGTTCTAACACCTTCATAATACGTCCCTCAATATTTTTGCCGTGATGCTTTTTAGTAGTCGGTCTTACTAAAACTTTGTCGCCGTGATTGGCTCCGCCCATCATAGTATGGTCAACATATATATCCATTTTACCGTCGCCTGTCGAAACAAAACCGAAGTTTCCGTTTGAGGCGCAGGAAAGAACTCCTTCTGCGAGAGGAAGCTTTTTCTTGGTTTTTTGTGGTTTATATCTTCTTTTCATTTTTCGCCTTTCTTAGAACAGTTGTGTTATGTATTTATTTTATCTCATTTTCTGTCAATCATCAAGCTTTATGATAAAAAATTATAATATTTGGGACATAGTGGCGAAAAATGCTTGACGAAACAGAAAAATAAATGTATAATATATGAGTATGTTTTTATATTTCACAGAAAGGAATGTTAATCATGAAAAAGAAAAGTATTGCGGTACTTGCCCTCATGATAGTTATTGCGGTTGCAATGAACTATATTGCATTCTTCGGAATGGCAGTAGGCGATATGAGCTGGGGCGGAGTGCTCGATGAGGAAAAAGGTATCAGACGAGGCATTGACCTTGCGGGAGGTTCAGTAATATCCTTCCAGGCAAATGCTGACAGTCCTTCAGAGGCAGAGATGGATATTGTTGAGGCAATATTCACAGCACGTCTTAACAATGCAGGATATACAGAAGCACGTATATCAAGAGATGAGACTGGTAAGATTACAGTTGAAATTCCGTCAGAAACTGATACTGATAAGGCAGCATCATTACTCGGCTCAACAGCAAAGCTTACATTTGTTGATGCAGACGGTAACGAGGTTTTAGACGGTGCAGTACACATCAAGAATGCTGAGCATAAGTATCAGCAGACATCTAAGACAGGAAATCAGCAGCACATTGTTGAGCTTACACTCACAAGCGAGGGTGTTGAGAAATTTGCGGTAGCAACAGAAGCTGCTGTTGCAAAGAAGTCAGAGAATAAGAACTATATCTCAATAAAGATGGATGATCAGATTCTCTCATCACCGTCTGTTGATGAAAAGATTACTTCTGAATCATGCTTTATTTCAGGAAACTTTACAGCAGAAAGTGCTGCTGAGCTTGCAAACCAGATTAAATCAGGTGCACTTCCGTTTGACCTTTCAGTAATTTCAAAGGACACAATCGGACCTGAGCTTGGTGCAAAGGCACTTCCGTCAAGCTTGTTTGCAGCAGGTATCGGTATCCTGATAGTAATGTTCTTTATGATTATTATTTACAGACTCCCGGGTCTCATAGCAGACCTTGCACTTGCAATCTATGTTGGTATCATTTCTTTGGTACTTGGTCTTATGAGAGTAAACTTAAGCCTTTCAGGTATTGCAGGTATCGTTCTTTCAATCGGTATGGCGGTTGACGCAAACGTAATTATATTCGAGAGAATGAAAGAGGAGCTTAAGATTGGAAAAACCATCAAGGCATCTGTTGATTCAGGCTTTAAGAAAGCATTCTCTGCAATCCTTGACTCAAATATTACAACAATTATCACTTGTGTTGTACTCTACTTCTCAGGTATCGGTACAATCAAAGGCTTTGCTGTAACACTTGGTCTTGGTGTTGTTGTAAGTATGTTCACAGCAATCGTTATCACTAAGTTCTTGCTTAAGCAGCTTGTCGGACTTAATGTTAAAAACCGCAAGCTCTTCTGCAAAGCGTAAAGGAGGTCGGCAATAATGAAAAATATTAACGTAACAGCTAATAAAGGAAAGTTCCTTCTTTTGCCGCTTCTTGTAGTTCTTGTGGGAGTAATAATGTTCTTTGTAAACAGTAATACTAAGGACAGCGGCTTTAACTATGACATCGAGTTTATGGGCGGTGTCAGGATGCAGGTGGAGATGGAAAAGGCTTTCGATAATGAAGAAGTATCAGATTTCCTCGAAGAAAAGCTTGGAATTTCACCGGTCATTGTACAGGCAGGCAGCGGAACAACCGCTACTATCAAAACTCAGCCTATTGATGATGCACAGAAGGATTTGATTTTCTCATCACTTAAAGAAAAGTATGCTCTTACATCTGAAGCTCCTATGTCAGTTAACTCTGCATCGGCATCATTTGGTAAAGAGGTACAGGGCAAGGCATTTATGTATACTTTAATAGCAATTCTGCTTATCCTTGTATACATTGCATTCCGTTTCGAATGGCGTTCTGCTGTTATGGCGGTACTTGCGCTTGCGCTCAACATCCTTGTTATGATGGCAGTTTACGCAATCACATATACACCGCTTAATACAACCTTTATTGCGGCTATGCTTACAATCGTAGGATATTCAATCAACAATACAATCGTAGTATTTGACCGTATCCGTGAGAATATGCGTGGATTCAAGGCTAAGAAGGGCGGCGCAAAGGTTTCTGATGTTGTTAACCGCAGTATAAATGAGAGTATGGGCAGAACACTCAACACTACTATCACAACGCTTATCACAGTTGTACTCCTTTATATTCTTGGTGTTCCGTCAATCAAGGAATTTGCATTCCCGCTTATCATCGGTGTTATTGCCGGTGCATACAGCTCAATTTTCATTGCAAGTCCGTTCTGGGCAGCTTGGAAAGAGGCTGAGGCAGAGGAAGCAGCTAAAAGATAATTGATTTAATATGCGCTCTCTGCTTTGGTAGAGGGCGCTTTTTGTACTTTATATCAAAGGAGGGCAAATATGGGCGAAATAGTCAGACTTCAAAAATACATTGCTATGTGCGGCAAGGCATCAAGGCGCAAGGCTGAAGAACTAATAGCCGATGGCAGAGTTACCGTTAATGGTGAAAAGGCTGTTGAACAGGGAATAAAAGTTGAAATTGGTGCAGACCGCATTGCTGTTGATGGTGAAGAACTGGAAATGATTAGTAAAAAGTATTATATAATGCTTAATAAACCTGTCGGATATGTTTCAACGGTTTCTGACCAGTTTGACAGACCTACGGTTATTGACTTGCTCTCCGAGGAAATCAGAACAAGAATTTTTCCGGTCGGCAGACTTGACTATGAAACGGAAGGTCTGCTTTTACTTACAAATGACGGAGATTTTACCTATCGTGTAACACATCCGAAGTTTGAAATGTCCAAGACATATCTTGCAACTGTTGGCAGTGGATTGACAGTTTCGGGAATAAATGCACTAAGGCGTGGTGTGAAAATAGACGATTATAAAACCTCGCCGGCAGAAGTTGAAATTCTTGATGCTGATAACACGGCGACTCTTGTGAAAATAACAATTCATGAGGGAAGAAACAGACAGGTGAGAAAGATGTTTGAGGCGGTAGGTGTCAAGGTAAAGGGGCTAAGGCGCATTTCTATTGGCACTGTTGAGCTTGGAAATCTGCCTCTTGGCAGGTGGCGTTATCTTACAACTCACGAGGTAAATTATCTTATGAATAATTAGGTGAAGGCAGGAAGGAATGATATAATTGACAAAGACAGTTTTCATTTCGATTATAAACATTGTATTCTGGTTAGTCGTATTCTATGGTACTGCCGGTGTAATTGTGGCACTTCCTAAAAAATGGCAAAAAAAGCTTTTTGACAGTAACCGCAGATTTTATCACGTGAGTGAACGTGAGATGCAATTTTACAGGAAGATAAAGCTCCCGAAATGGAAGGATAAGCTACCGCAGCATAATAGTGATTTCGAGAAAAGGCATCTTGCTAAAGATATTACATTAGAGTATATTGCGAAATATATATTTGTAACCTGCCGTGCAGAGATTATTCATTATGTAATAGGCGTTGTGGGATATATCTCTCTTTTATTCAGCTTTTTAAGCGAGAATATTGAATACTGGTTTGAGGTGTATTTTGCCATAGCGACTACAATGATGGTAGGGAATATTCCGTTTTCTATGATACAGAGATATAACAGATATAGACTCAAAAGACTTTTTGAAAGAATGAGCAAAACACCCAATCTGTCATATTCAGAACACCATCGCAAATTATTACAAAATAATTAACAAAAGATAAAATACTGTCGGAGGACAGTATTTTTTTGTACTACTAAATATAGTACATTGTATCAATATTTTAGCAAATATAGACTGCACATTACAAAAATATTACGAAACTAACAAAAAAATGTTAAAAAAGTTTGACAAATTATGTTCTGTATAGTATAATAAACACATAATAGATTGGATTTGTTTAAGATACTTTTTGTTAAGTGAGGTAATATGATGATAATAAACTGGAAGCATACAGCAGCGGCGCTTTGTGCTGTTGTTACTATTGTTTCGATGGCAACGGTTCAGTATAGCGGTTCTATGTCTGCTATGGCTGATGAACAATATATGGCGGATACTGAGATTGAAGTTCTTGAAGGCGATGGTGATGGAGAAACTCCTGTATTTGCTGAGTATAGTCAGGATAATCCGCTTGCGGCAGTGGCGGCAGAATCAGCTTTTGAGGTTAAAACAGGATACATAAGCTACGCAGGTGGTAGTGTCAATGTGCGTGGTGCGGCTTCTAAGGAAGCGAATATAGTGGGTTCATTGTCTTTGGGTGATGCGATGCAGGTAACCGATGATACAGATGATGGGTTGTGGTATGCTGTAACATTGGAAGATGGTACCAACGGTTATGTGATGTGCGATTTGATTTCCTTTGACTATGAAGCTGTAAGAGCACAGATGCTTGCAACCACAATGTATTTGTCGGGAAAGGTTTCTGTTTCAGGTGGAAATCTTAATGTGAGAAACAAACCGACCGAGCAGGGTATAGTTATTGATCAGCTTGGTGATGGTGCGGTTGTTTATATATCCGAAATAACTGCCGACGGTTGGTATAAAGTGATCTTTGGCAGGGACTATGATTCGGGCTATGTTATGGCTCGGTACGTTACCACTGGCGATATGGTAAATAAAACCAATGTTGATAAAGCCAGAAAAGACAGATTAAATAGCGTTGCGAAAAAGGGAACAGTTGTTACAGATGGAAAATATGTTAATGTAAGAAATGCTCCGTCGGAAAAGGCAGATATTATTACAACTGTTAAAAATGGTATTCAGTGTACTGTTATCAGCAGGGGAAGTAAATGGACAAAGATACTTACCTCGAATAATGAGATAGCCTACATAATTACGAGTGCTATTTTGGACGATGCCGCATTAGCTGATTATAGTGCAAAGAAGGCTGAGGCAACAGCACGTGCTTCTGAAGCAAAAAAGAAAACATCAGAAACACAGCCAGAAGCAAAGCAAGCTTCTTCTAAGCCTGATAATGCATCTATGGGTGCAAAGATAATAGCAGAGGCTGAAAAGTACATAGGTGTTAAATATGTTTATGGTGGAACTTCGCCGTCGGGCTTCGACTGTTCGGGCTTTGTTCAGTACACAATGAAGAAGGTCGGCATAAATGTAAACCGTACATCAAGAGACCAGTATAAGAACGGTGTTGCGGTTGCAAGAAGTGATCTCCAGGCGGGAGATCTGGTATTCTTCTCTAAGGGCGGAAGCATTACACACGTAGGTATTTATGCCGGAAATGATAAGGTTATTCATTCTCCTAGCGCCGGATATTCGGTATGCTATACAACACTTTCGCATATGTGCAGTTACAGTACGTACGTTGGTGCAAGACGAGTGTGTTAAGATAATTTGAGGGATGTTAAAGAAGCATCCCTTTTTTATTTTAATAATTGAGCACAAAATATCCTTCCGGTGCGTATAGTGTACTATCAGACGAAATCAGTAAAAACTGATAGTCTTGTGGAATGTGCGATGCCGCACGGAAAGGAAAGGTAAAAGTATGAATTTGTTTGGTAATAGCTGTGGCACAGGTAACGAGAACTGGATTTGGATTCTTATTATCATTGTAATCCTTTATTGCTGCTGCGATGGTGGCTGCGGAAATAATTCCTCCAACAATAACGGCTGCTGCGAGTGCTGATAAGAAACTAAAAGAGCTGCTTGTGAACCGACCTCCCAATCGTTAGATTTTTGGTCTAACTTTTGGGGGTCGGTTCATTTTTTGTATTTGCGAAGTTTGACACAGGCGGTTATTTGCGATATAATGTAAATAATAAAATATGTTTGGAACGTGGGGAATAAATAATGACAGAGAAGAAGAATATACACGCAGGGCACAGAAACAGACTCAAACGTAAGCTTTTGAATATGGACAGCGAGAACTTTGAGCCGCATGAAGCGCTTGAAATACTCTTGTTTTATGCGTTACCTCAGAAGAACACCAATCCGATTGCTCACGAGCTTTTGCAGAAATTCGGAAGTCTTTCGGGAGTTTTGGAAGCGGATTTGTCAGATCTTATCAAAGTGAACGGAATAAAGGAACATTCTGCAACACTTATAAAATTACAGCTTGCAATGTTTCGTATGTATATGCAGGATAAGTATGAAATAAAAAATATGAAGATTACACCTGACAATGCAGGCGATTACATAAAAAGACTCTTTTTGGGATATAATCATGAGGTGCTTTTTGCAATTATGCTTGATGCAGACTTTTCTCTTATATCTACCGAGAAAATAACAGAGGGTACAAACAATGGTACAGGTATATACAGCAGAGAAATAATGAGCAAGGCGTTAGAAACAAATGCCAGTAATATAATTCTTGCACATAATCATCCAAATGGACTTCTTATACCGTCTGCCGCCGACCTTAATGCTACAAGAGTAATCGAAAACGGATTGTCGTTTATCAATGTGAGACTTGTTGACCACGTGATAGTGGCTAACAATAAATTTACGAGCATATTGAATAAACTTGGGCAACTTAATTATGTTCATGAATATGAAGAATCTGAATATATGCCGGAAGAAGATGCTGAATTTAATGAGGAGCTGTTCTGGCAATAAGAATAAGACAAATTCGGGAGAGATTTATTATATAATGAATGCTGAACAAATACGGAAATCAGGCGGCGATGCTTAGGCATTGCGATTTTGTCTTTTGTATGGTATAATAAGCATAAGTGAAAATATGGAGAAATACTTATATGGTTCAACACCCATTTCCACCGTTGTATGACGAAAATTCGAACATACTGATACTTGGCAGTTTTCCGTCGGTTAAATCGCATGAACAGATGTTTTTCTACGGACATCCGCAAAACCGTTTCTGGAAGGTTATTTCGTCGGTTTTTGGAGGTGATACACCTGCTACAATTGAGGAAAAAAGAAGATTGTTGCTGGAACACGGCATTGCCTTGTGGGATGTTATTGCACCGTGTGAGATAAACGGAAGCTCGGACAGCTCAATTAAAAATGTTGTGGCTAATGATATTTCCTGTATACTGAATTCGGCGGACATAAGAAAGATTTTTGTGAACGGAAAGACGGCGGAGAAGTACTATAATAAAGATACCAAGAAAGTGATAGGGAGAGATGCGGTTTGCTTGCTGTCAACATCTCCTGCTAATGCGGCGTGGTCTGAGAAACGGCTTGCTGAGGCATGGAGGATTATTTTAGAAACTATGTAAATTAAGGATAAAGAGGCAGTTGTATGATTGAAGTAACACCGAATTACTATCATAAATTTAAGTGTATGGCAGATAAATGCACCCATAATTGCTGTATTGGTTGGGAAATAGATATAGATGAAGACACAATGCAGTTTTATAATTCTCTGGACACTCAATTGGGTAAGAGGATAAGGGAAAGCATTGAAGGGGATGTACCGCATTTTATTTTGAGTGATGGCGACAGATGTCCGTTTCTAAAAGAGAACGGACTTTGTGAGATAATATGTGAGTGTGGAGAGGATGCACTTTGTGATATATGCACCTTGCACCCAAGATTTCGCAATTTCTATTCATCATTTGCTGAAACAGGGCTTGGACTTTGCTGTGAAGAAGCGGCAAGAATAATTTTGTCGGAAGAAAATAAATTCAGTATCGAGGTTCCTGATGATATAGATTTGTCAGATGAAGAAACGGAGCTTTTTGGGATAAGACAGAGAATTTTTGGCATTTTGCAGGATAGAGACGAAAGTATTAAGAATAGATTTTCACGTCTGGCAAGGGAGTATGGATTGGAATTTGAATATTCAATTGACAAGCTTTGCAAGCTGTATTTGTCTTTGGAAAGACTTGATGAAAGCTGGACAGATGAGCTTGACAGGTTACAGAGCTTTAATTTTGAGGGTAGAATTTTTGATGACGAAGAATTCCAAATACCTTTTGAACAGATGGCAGTGTATTTTGTGTTCAGGCATCTTGGTGATGCTGTTTGGGACGGAGATTATGCAACGAGGGTGAATTTTGTACTTATGAGCTGTTATCTTATAGGAGCGCTTGCGGAATATTATTTGAGTATAGGCGGTGTCAGCTTTGAGAAGCTTACTGATTTAGCAAGGATGTACTCGTCTGAGGTAGAATATTCGCAGGAGAATATTGATGTACTTATGGGTGCGGGGTAATTGGAATAAAAATACTCTCTTAGCGGAACAATAGTAATATATTTTTATAAACGCATCGGGATATTCATGGACGGGTGATTATGTAACTGTAACCGGCGACCTGTGTGCTGATTTGTTGTCAAATATTTCATCGGAGCAAAGAGCGAAGGTTGTATACGAGTATCTTTACCGACAGATAGATGATAAGAAGGTTAAAGAAACAATAGATTTTCTCCTGAACCGTGAAGAAGCACATAACGCGATGTTCAGAGAAGCTTTTAATAAGGTTCAGGATACCGGCTCAAACCGAGATTTTGGAACAACGGAAGCATCGAGAATGTATTTCAGTATGTCTGAACCATCACCGTCGGGTGAAACGGTAACAGAAAAGGAAGTTTCAAAGCCGTCATTTAATAATTGAAATCACAGCGGGTAAAAGAACACAGTTTTTTTACCCACTTTTTTGTATAATAAAAACCACGCCATAATTGCGTGGTTTAGTTTTTAATTAAAATCCCGAGTTACGTTATTAAGCCATTTGTAAGAACGATATCGCCACACTACAAAGCCGATTTTAAGGATTTCATCAGATGTGAGTATAATATAAACAATCGTAACCGGAAGCTTCAACCAGAATGCTGCCATAGCTCCTATCGGTATTATTAGACACCACAAAGCACCTATATCCATAATAAGTCCAAAATTGGTATCGCCGCCGGCACGGAATACTCCAACAATAAGAACTGTTGTCAAGCCCTGAAAAAACACAAAATAGCTCATAACATACATCATAAGAGACAGATAACTGTCAGCTTCTTCACCGAGAACCATAAAGTTTTTTATAACAGGCGAGATGGAGAGGATAAGTATTCCGCCGAGTACACCAAGAATACAGGTTAGTTTAATAAGACGTAGAGAATATGTTTTTGCGTGGTCAAGCTTGCCTTCGCCTATTGTTTTGCCAAGAATAATGGCGGTTGCATTTGCTACCCCGAAAACAACAACCATCGCAAGTTGACGCACTACCTGAGCTACCGAGTTTGCCGAGGTTGCCGCCTTTCCCATATGACCTATTATTGCATTTATGGAAGAAATGCCACTGCCCCACATTATTTCATTGAAGGTAACGGGTACACTGTATTTTATAAAGTCTTTTGTAAGAAGCTTGTCAGTACGCATAAGAGCAGAAAGTCTGAGACGTATAGTTTTATTCATTTTGAATGCGTAAAACAGCACTATTATAAATTCGACATAGCGTGCAATTGCAGTAGCGATTGCGGAACCTTTTACACCAAGAGCAGGTGCGCCGAAAAGACCGAATATAAGAATAGCATTGCCGATTACATTTACCACAAGAGAAACCAAATATACAACTGTTGAGATTATTACACGCTCTGTACTCCTGACAACACCGAGGTAGATTGATGTTATGGCTGCAGGGATGTATGCAAGAGCAACTATCCGCATATAGTCTGCACCGGCGGCAATAACATCCGGCTCGTGCGAGAAAATCCTCATCAGATATGTCGGGAATAGGAGTGCTGCAAGGGTAAATGCCGCTCCGGCAACTATTGCTATACGCATAGCCAGACCTAATATATTCTCTATTGTTTTTGTATCACCCTTACCCCAATATTGTGCAGTAAGAATTGCAGCACCTGAATTAAGACCGAAAAATACAAGAGTAAGCACAAAATATATCTGTCCTGCAAGTGAAGATGCCGAAATTGCAACCTCGCCAACTCTGCCGAGCATCATAACGTCTGCTGCCTGAACACCTACGTTTATAAGATTCTGTATCGCCATGGGAAAAACTAAGGCAAAAACAGTTTTGTAAAAGCTGATTTTTTCAGCTCTGGAGTTTAGTTCGTTCATATTTAAACCTGCCTTATAATTGTCTTTGCGTATTATATCAACTTTTATATTTTTTGTAAACAATATTAGCAAAAAGAAATATAATCGTAACATTTTCACCAAATTTGAGTTTCGGCATAATATGTTACTACAAGGGTTTTCCCTTAAGAACAATATAAGGAGGGCATTGAAATGAGTGAATGTGGACTTTGCCATGGCGGTCTCGGAAGCTTTGATTGCGAAACAATACTCTGGATTCTTTTAATCCTTGTTGTGCTTTGCTGTGTTTGCAACTGATTTCTGAACATAATTTACCTTAAGACGTACATAACCACCGACTTTGTCGGTGGTTATGCCTTTTATATCAATAGCTTCTGCGTAATCCTCTTACAACTCCGAAAATTCTTATTCTGAGCATTTCTTTTCCCTCAAATTTGCGTGGAGGGTACATAGGATTTACCGAATGAAGTATTATGCATTTTTCTCCGTACTCTATCTTTTTGACAACGCCGTTGTCATCATCGACCATAACTACTGCATATTCTCCTGATTCTGCGGCTGGACAGCATTTTACAAGCACTTTGTCGCCATCCTTGAATTCCGGATACATACTGTCGCCTTTTACTACGAGATATGCATATTCTTCTGCGCTGGAGAGACTGTTTCTGTCTTCCATAATATAGCCGATTACGTTACTGTCAGCGAAAGCACCTTCGCCTGCTGCTACGTTGCCTAAAATAGGTATCGCAATTTTCGGACTGCCTGAATTTACGGGCATAGCATTGTCCGGTAAGGTTGCCTTTTTGCCTGTAAGCAGGGCGGGGTCTAATGATAATGCTCTGGCAATTGACTCCAGAACAGCTATCTTGGGTGTTGTAATAAGTCCGGCTTCATATCTTTGAATAGTAGACTTTGTAACGCCTACTCTTTGACCGACTTCTTCAAGTGTTAAATCAAGCTCACGCCTTTTATCTGCAATTATCCTGCCGATGTCTTGTGTGTTCATCTCCATATTTCCCGCAACTCCTTCTTTAAGTGTAACAAAATTCCCTTTTCATACGACAGTATATCACAAAAAATTGCATAATGCAAGAAAAATCGACAAAATAATTGCATAGTGCGATTATGCGAGTTGGGATAGTTGATGCTTAAGCTCGTCAATTTCTTTTTTCATATTTTCCATTCTGCGTGATAAAAATTCTTCGGGAGATTTTTCGGGCAGAGAGTCAAATGGGGAAGGGTTTACATACAAAGTCAGGTCGGAGCCGGTGTGATTCCCGTAAAAATAGTGGCATTCCTCATTATGCCATATACCATAAAGCTCTGCAGCTGCAGGAGGCTTAATTACTGCATGAGGACGGTTAGAGGGACTGTCGGCAGGCATATAACGAAGATAACCGTTACTTTGCCATACTACAAAGAGCCTTGATGAGTACTCGGTTATTATAACACCTTCTGCATCTGAATCTTTGCATAGTTCGCGGTTATCAAAGTAAATTTTGCCGTTGGATTGGTATGCGATGTGTCCTCGGTGAAGATATGGAACGGAGCAATTTTGTGCGATGCGGATGTAAAATGCCGGCTTTTCGTCGGAAAGCTCGGAGAACCCACAGCTTCCGTCAGGGATGGAGTAGTAAACACGTTCTGATATTACAAAGAAATGTCCGTCCTTCAACTTAGCAACTGTGTTTGGACGTGCATTGTCTGTCAATATACAATGCATAAGAAGGATGTCATCTCCGTGTTTTACCGAATAGAGCATATTAAGGCGGTTTCTTATTGAATAGATAAAAAGTTTGATGATATTACATTCCGGAGAAAGCTTTTGGAGTATAAATTTGCGTTTTCGGTGAGCGGTATTAATTATGTACATCAGCTCATTTTCGGTGGTTTGTGTTACGATGTGAACACAGTTGTCGTCAGGATATATTCCGAAAACGCAAGTGGCATCTTTCAGAATAACTTCACTTTCCTGCCACGAGCTTCCGCGTTTGGCACGCTTTACAAGCCCTTCGCCACATTTGTAAAAATAATGAGTAAGAATTCCGTTTTCCTTTATTAAATAATTCAATTCTTCAAGCACCCCTTTTTTTTGTGTTCTTGGTTAAATTATATTCCGAAAAACAGCTTTAATGAGCAAAGAATACAAAGATGCTGCATATAAACCGATAGAAATTAAAAAATTCACATAAATTCCTATAATATATTGGACAAATAGAAGAAAATGGTGTAAAATAAACGGTAAGAAGATGGCTATGAAAAAAAGTCATTACATTTGAAGGAGAGTAGTATGGCAACGGAAAAAGCTGGCAGAAATAAAACAATTGATATACCATTAAGTGAGGGGCAACATTATCTTGACAGATGTATTGCTGTTACAAAAAAACAGCAAGATTTAAGCGAGGTTATAGATAAAACTATTATGGGGAACATGCTTGAAGTATGTACGATGTTGCCTGAAAAAAGTGTGGATTTAATAATTGCAGACCCACCATATAATCTCACAAAGTCTTTTAATGGTACAACCTTTGCAAAGAAAAAAACAGCAGATTATGAGGAATATACACGTCAATGGTTGAGCGCAGTCAAACCTCTGTTAAAGGATAATGGCTCAATATATGTTTGCTGCGATTGGGAGACAAGTTTGATTGTTGGAAAAATACTGAGTGAGTTTTTTATCATTCAAAACCGAATTACATGGCAGCGGGAAAAGGGCAGGGGTGCAAAAGCAAACTGGAAAAATGGAATGGAAGACATTTGGTTTGCAACAAACAGTAATGATTATATCTTCAACCTTGATGCTGTCAAAATACGAAAGAAGGTTATTGCCCCTTATCGTGTAGATGGACAGCCAAAGGATTGGAATGAAACTGAAAACGGTAACTACCGAGACACATGTCCGTCAAATTTTTGGGATGACATTACTATTCCTTTTTGGTCTATGGCGGAAAACACAGCACACCCTACACAAAAATCCGAAAAACTGATTGCGAAAATTATGCTCGCAAGCTCCTTGGAAGATGGTGTAGTGCTTGACCCTTTTTTGGGTTCAGGAACGACGAGCGTGGTTGCAAAAAAGCTTAATCGTCATTATGTTGGTGTTGAGATGGATGCTCAATATTGCGTATGGGCAGAAAAACGTCTTGAAATGGCAGACAATGACACAGAAATACAAGGATATGTAGATGGTGTTTTTTGGGAACGCAATTCTTTGTCTGAACAAAAGTCTGTAAAGAACAAGACTTAATGTGCGCATATTATAGAGATTATATGTGGAGGTTTGATAATGTATAATAGAGATATTATTGAACAGTTAGTTGCTTTTATTACAAGTAGAGATGGTATAGCGGATAAAAGCAAATTACAAACCTCGGTACAGCAGCAATTTCATTTGGTAAAGGAACGGAGTGTGCTTTATTGCGAGTGGTTTGCTGTAAGGTTTTGTAAGACTACCTCCGGAAGCTTTAGCAATTCTGTTTTGGCACTATCTACACTGCACAAATATGACGATATACCATTTGTTGTTTGTCTGGTTACACCGATGCGAAACTATTTAATGTTGGCAAATACGACATTTCTCAAAAAAATAAGCCATTCATCGCAGATGTTGCGGCGAGATAATATTAAGGGGAGCTTTAACGGAAGTGATATTATGAGGGAATTTGAAGGTGTCGAGAACGTTCCTGAGAATTTCGAGTTTTTGTACAACTCTCATGAAAATTTCACCTTTGAAGAAAACCTTGAACGTTTGGTCGAAGCAACAAATAATATCGCTCCTACAGGAAAACGGTTTAAGCCAACTTTGGTGCAGACAGAATGTATCCAAGAGTCAGTTGAGAGAGCGATTTCGTTTTTAGGCTCTGAAGAATATGAGATTTTGAATGAGGATTTGAACAATCGTGTTCGTGCGGTAGAAACGGAAATTGCAATTGCAGCTTTTATTGATAACGTTAATTTGCGCGGAAGAATTATAGAATATTTAATTACAGCAGAAGATGATTTGAAAGCTACTTTGATGAAATGCTTGCGCTTAAGACAACCGTTGCCGGAAATTTACACCGCCGATGACTTGGGAGATTATGAACGGGAATTTGACAACTACCGTACAGAAACAGACATTAAAACAAAAGTAGTCTTTTTGTCGAGTAATCCCAAGGGCTATAATCTTGATAAGCTTCTTGAGTTTCTTGCAGAAGAGAAAAGTGTTTATCTGGTATATGTTGTTGCTATTGACGAAGATAATACGATTAAAACGAGGCTTTGCTCGATGTTTAATCGTCAACTTCTGTCAGGTACAAGGATTATCAAGCATTGGGCAGGACGAAATTCTCGTGGAGTAACGCAGTATGATGGAAGAAATTTAGTGGATATTGTAGAAGCTTTTGATGCTAAGATAGATTACGAACAATCGAAGAAATTTATTGCTCAATGTCTGGAAATTTGATATATATCAAGAAACATCATCAATGTTTAGAATAACAAAAACTGAGGTTGTGTCAAACAACCTCAGTTTTAATTTGCTTAATTATTTTGTAAGGTTAGCTTCAAGCTTTGCAAGCTCGTCAGCCATTTCCTTCGGAAGCTTATCGCCGAACTGTGCGAAGTATTCCTTAATGTTTTCAACATCCTCAAGCCATACTTTGTTGTCGATTGTAAGAAGTGCCTTAACGTCTTCAACAGTCATATCAAGGTCCTTAATGTCAATATCTTCAGCCTTAGGAATGTAACCGATAGCACACTCATCAGCGTCAACCTTGCCTGCACATCTGTCAAGAATCCAAAGGAGAACACGCATATTGTCGCCGAAACCGGGCCACATAAAGTTGTCGTTGTCATCCTTTCTGAACCAGTTAACGTGGAAGATTTTCGGAGCCTTATCGCCGAGCTTCTTGCCCATCTCTAACCAGTGATTCCAGTAGGTAGCCATATTGTAACCAACGAACGGCTTCATAGCCATCGGGTCGCGTCTTACAACGCCGACTGCACCTGCAGCAGCTGCTGTTGTCTCAGAAGCCATAGTAGCACCAACGAAAGTACCATGTGTCCAGTCTCTTGACTGATAAACGAGCGGAGCGCACTTAGCACGTCTGCCACCGAATACGATAGCTTCAACAGGTACACCTGCGGGATTTTCAAACTCCTTGGAGATACAAGGACAGTTTACAGCAGGAGCAGTAAATCTTGAGTTCGGGTGAGCGAGCTTGTTGCCCTCTGCTGTGTACTCAACACCGTTTACCTTAGCGCCCTTCCACTCGGTTGCATTAACCGGCGGATTCTTGTCAAGACCTTCCCACCAAACTGTCATATCGTCATTGTTGATAGCAACGTTTGTGAAGATGGTATTCTTCTTTGTTGATTCAAGAGCGTTAAAGTTTGTCTTAACACTTGTACCGGGAGCAACACCGAAGAAGCCAGCCTCTGGGTTGATAGCATAAAGTCTGCCATCAGGACCTATTCTGAGCCATGAAATGTCGTCGCCAACAGTCCATACTTTATAACCCTGAGACTTAAGATACTCGGGCGGAATAAGCATTGCAAGGTTTGTCTTACCGCAAGCTGACGGGAAAGCAGCACAGATGTACTTAACTTCACCCTGTGGATTCTCAAGACCGAGGATAAGCATATGCTCAGCCATCCAGCCCTCTTTCATACCTAGATATGATGCAATTCTCAGAGCAAAGCACTTCTTACCAAGAAGCACGTTACCGCCGTAAGCAGAGTTGATTGACCAGATTGTAGAATCCTGAGGGAACTGAACAATGTATCTGTCATCGGGATTTACATCCTTTTTAGCGTGTAAGCACTTTACAAAATCAGGTGTATCGCCGAGCTGGTCGATAACAGCCTTACCGATTCTTGTCATAATAGCCATATTAAGAACGACGTAGATGCTGTCTGTAAGCTCTATACCAATCTTTGAGAAGGGTGAACCTACAGGACCCATTGAATAGGGGATAACGTACATTGTTCTACCTGCCATTGAGCCTGCATAAAGAGCCTTCATCTTAGCATACATCTCGTCGGGAGCCATCCAGTTGTTGATAGGACCTGCTTCTTCTTTGGTCGGTGTACAGATGAATGTTCTGTCCTCTACACGAGCAACGTCATTCTCTGCTGTTCTGTGATAGTAACAGCCGGGAAGCTTTTCCTCGTTGAGCTTAATCATTTCGCCTGTTGAAACAGCCTCTGCACGAAGAGCCTCAAGCTGTTCTTCGCTACCGTCAATCCATACAATCTTTTCAGGTGTACACATTGCAGCCATTTCGTCAAGCCAAGCTAATACTGTCTTGTTTGAAGTCATTGAAAATTCCTCCTTATTTATATCATTATTATTTGCAAAAAACTCAAAATACGCACACATACCTGTCAATAATTTCAAATTTTCCGCCATTATAATCATTATAACACAAAATTTCAATTTTTCAATGAATTTTTTGTAAATTTCTAATTTTTATTTATTATTGGTAATTGACAGTTATTTTTGAGGGGTATATAATTAAATATGCACAAACTGCTGAAAGGAATTGAACTGATGAAGGAGCAGATATATACCATACCGATTAACGAGGCAATGGAAGCGGATACCGAGTGCCCTCTTTGTATGCTTTATAGGAAATGTGAGGAGGAAGCGGTGGATTATGCGCTTGGGGCGGCTATGATGGAGCCTGATTTTCGTATAGAGTCAAATGAAAAGGGGTACTGCAACAAGCATTTTGAAATGATGTTCAAAAAACCTAACAAATTAAGTCTGGCGCTTGTTATGGAAACGCATCTTGCAGAAAATGAAAAGCATCTGAAAGAGTTCGAAAAGGCTGTGGAAGCGCTGAAGGATTGTAAAAAAGGACTTTTCAAAAAAAGCGACTCGAAACAGACTATATCAGGAATTGCACAGATGCTAAAAAAACGTGAGGACAGCTGTATTATATGCGATAAGATAAATTATACAATGGGACGATATATCAGTGTCTTTGCTGATATGTGGCGTACCGAACCTGAGTTCAGGAAGAAAGTGCAGGAATCTAAGGGCTTTTGTCTGCCGCATATGAGAATGTTACTGGAGGTGGCTGAGAAAATGCCGGACAAGGACAGAGCGGAATTTGTGGTATTTTTGTATGAGAAGCAAAAGGAGGAGCTTAAAAGAATAAGCGAAGATGTGCATAGATTTACACTTAAATTTGATTATCGTAACAAGGATATGGAGTGGGGTACAGCGGCAGATGCACCGATCAGAAGCATAGAAAAAACAGCCGGAATTATAAGAGTTGATGAACAGTAGCTGTAAGCTTGCTGTTATGGTGGCAAAAAGGTATAAACAAAAAAGCAGAAAGCTTTCCCGTTTAACCGAGAAAGCTTTCTGCTTTTCTTAAAATATCTGTATCATAGGTAAGAAGTTTTTGCGCGGCATCATAATCGAGCCACTTGTATTCGGCGACCTCGCTCTCTTGCAGGACTATGTTAGTGTCTGATATTTCGCAAAGGAAATAGACTACATCCTTTTCGATGTTTGGAGCGGGTGAGTAATGCACTACAATACGAAACCCATCTGCAAAATCTCCTGCCTTTATACCTGTTTCCTCAAAGATTTCACGTCTTGCAGTCTGAACCTCTGTTTCGTTTCCTTCAACGTGCCCTTTAGGAAATCCCCAGTGTCCGAGAGCGTTTCCTTTTTTGTTCAAAATCAGCAGATACTCTCGTTTTCCGTTATTGCGCCAAAGAATTGCGCCACAAGATTTTTCGTATTTCATAAGCTGTCCTTTCGTGATTTTACTTCTTTGCTACTGCCTGTACAAAGCTTAAATCTGTCAACAAAAAGTTTTTTCCGAGACAGGTTTTCTCGAAGGTTACATTTTCCATATTTTCTGCAGCAGGGTCATTGAAATAGACTGTTCCGTCGTGATATCCCGTTGCAACAAGAGTATGCGGATAACCCTCGAATCTCACCATAATACCGTGAGGATTTCTGTCTAATGCTTCAATGAGTGCGTTTCTTACATCATCCTCTGTTTCTGCTTTGAAGTATGTTGCTCCACGGTGTGTTCTGTCAAAGTGGTCAAAATACAGCGAGGTCTCCGCAAGCGCCGGAACAAATTTAAGTCCGTATTTTTCAACAATGCCAAAATGACTTGCAATATAACTTCCTGTGCCGCCTTCACTTTTCTCGATGTTATATTCTGCAATGTCTACCGGTGTTACTCTGTCTCCGGTGGCATCTGAAATAACCATTGCATATGAGCATACCCAGCAGTATCCTCTGCCATTTGCCTCAAACCCCCATGCAGTATCAGGCTGTGAATAGAATGTAAATGGTTTTGACTGAATTGAGGGCGATGGTGGATTTAAAATAACTGGTCTGTTTTCTGTTATTTCTTCTTTTTCAGGAATATTTTCCTTAATTTCCTCTTTTTCCGGAGTGTTTTCTGTTACTTCCTCTTTTTCGGGGTTGCTTTCAGTAATGTCCTCTTCATCTGAAGAAAAGTCGGAACGAACAATAACGGTTTTTGTTTCGCTGTCCCAGTCTACCATTGCACCGAATGGTTCAACAACATATCTTATCGGAACGCAGGTTACACCGTTTACAATCTTTGGTGATGCGTCGATATAGCTGAGAAAATTATTTACATTCAGTGTGTGGTAGTCAATTCCAAGTTTTACAAACGTATCACCGCCCTTTATTGTTACCTCCTGATATTTCTGATTCCATTCCACATTAAGTCCCAAGGCTTCACAAACGGCACGAACAGGTACCAGTGTACGATTGTTTATAACCACCGGAGGCTGCTCCGGTGAAAGAGTGATGCCGTTGACGCTGACAGAAATATCAGACTCTGCGTATGCAGTAATTTGTAAAGCTGCAATAAGAGCCATGATAAAAATCAAAAGTCTTTTCATAATATAATACTCCCTTTATAATTCCCCATATACAATATCTTATCACATATGTCAGACGATTTCCATAACAAATTTGTAACAATTCTGTCAAAATTCGTATACAGAAGTATATATTTCACTTGCTATTTTTTGTAAGATAC
>JAHAZB010000042.1 GCA_018384175.1 Eubacteriales bacterium | reverse complement strand
AAATATTATATCATATGCGTTTTGTCAAGGTAAGACTGCATAGCAGTTCCACCTTGACAAGGGTAATTCGGGGTATAACTTTTATTTTTTACGAAAAGTGTCACCCATCATTGACAATTGTACAATGTCTTTTTCGTCAAAAAAAATTTTTTATTGACAAAACTGCACAAATGGTTTATAATATATAAAGCATAAAATAATATCCAATTATCATAGGACAGACAGAATAGAAATTATAGTTTTGCTCTGTGGAGGGTGGTGAATTATCTTGGATATAACAGATATCAGAGTGAAAAAGATTACAGCTGAAGGGAAAATGAAAGCAATTGTTTCTGTTACTTTTGACAATGCTTTTGTTGTTCACGACATAAAGATAATTGAGGGGCAGGATAAGCTTTTTACAGCAATGCCTTCTCGTAAAATATCCGAAACTGAATATAAGGATATTGCTCATCCAATTAACAGCGAGATGCGTGAAAAGCTCGAAAAGGAGATTATCGCTCGTTATATGGAAGAATCCGCGTCTGAGGAATGACTGAATTGATGACGACCGTTGCGTTTTGCTTCGGTCGTTTTCTTGTTTTTAATATTACATTATGATGAAAAATTACAAAATGTAGTAGATTTTTTCTTGAAAGTATGATATCATCATACATTATATTATGAATATTATCCGAAAAGGAGTACAGATATAATGGCTACCCGAAAAACTACAACAAAAAAACCTCTGCAGAAAAAGGCAGTAAACAGAAAAAATTATAAGTCTGCACCGGTTAGGAAAAAGAAATCGAAAAGTGAAAACAATTATGTTGCAACAGTATTTGTTACTGCTGTTGTTGCTATTGTTCTCGCTATTTTTGTGTATTTTAATTCCGATGGTGTGGTAAGTTCTCTTATAAGAAGTCTTTTATTCGGACTTTTTGCGAGTGTAGCATATCTTATACCAATAATTCTTGGAGTACTTGCAGTTTATACGGCAAAACGCAAGGATAAAAAACGGTTTATGATTAAAGGCGGTCTTTGTTTTGCTTCGGCAATTTTGTTGGGAAGCCTTATTCAGCTTTTGATGCCTGGCGATGCTCCAATGATTTCTGAACTATGGAGTCTTGGACAGTCGGGTAAAGGTGGAGGAATATTTGGCGGTATTCTTGCAGTTTTTGTTGAAAATATGGTAGGAAGTGCCGCAGGGTGTGTAATAGTAATTGCACTTTTGTTTGTTCTTTTTAGCTTTATATTCAAGGTTTCGTTCATAAGTATTATTCAAAGCTTTTTCAGCGGAGTTTCGGATGAGATAAAGACAATCGAAAAGGTAGATGTCAGCGATCAGGGAAGAAAGGTTAAAAGAACTGTTGTAAAACAAAAGAAGCCCGAAGAAAGCAAGCCACAGTTCTATGATGAGCTTGAAGAAGAAAAGCAGGAAGAGCCGGAAAAGAAAAATAAGACAAAGCTTCCCGAAATCTTTACTTCTGACGATGAGGAAGAAGAAACAATTCCTGCAGAGGAATTTGATGCTGATAAGTTCCTTGAAGAAGTTGCGGCGCAGCTTCCGCAAACAGAGGGTGTAAAGGAAATAATGGAGGAACACAGAAAACAGCAAAATGACGAGCCTCAAAGAGTTGAGACTACAACTAAAGAGGAACGTGAGCAGGTAGGTAATGAGATTGAGTCATCAATAGAAGAAAAACACGAGTATATCTATCCGCCTATGGATATTCTTAAGAAACCGGGCGAAACAACAGTTGATAAGCGTAAAGAAATGCTTGAAACCTCCAAAAAGCTTATGGAAACATTAAAGAACTTTGGTGTAGAAGCTAAATTGTTGCAGGTTACAAACGGTCCAGCAGTAACAAGATATGAAATTCAACTCAATGCCGGTGTCAAGATATCAAAAATAACAGGTCTTTCAGAGGATATCGCACTCAATCTTGCTGTTCCGACAGTACTTGTTGCACCTGTGCCGGGAAAAGCTGCAGTGGGTATAGAAGTACCTAATAACAGTGTTGGTCTTGTATCTGTGCGTGAGCTGCTTGAAAGTAAGGAATTTGCGGATAGCTCTTCTAAACTGACAGTTGCACTTGGTAAGGATATAGGCGGTAGGGTAATAATAGGTGATATTGCAAAATTCCCACATATTCTTATTGCAGGTTCAACTGGTTCAGGTAAGTCTGTTTGTATCAATACGATTATAACAAGTATACTCTATAAGGCAAGCCCTGATGAAGTTAAGCTTATTATGATTGACCCTAAGGTTGTTGAGCTTGGTGTATATAACGGAATACCGCATCTTTTAATTCCGGTTGTAACTGACCCGAAACGTGCCGCAGGTGCACTTAACTGGGCAGTAGGTGAGATGATGAAGAGATACAGCCTGTTTGCAGAAACCGGTACAAGAAATTTGGCAGGATATAATGAACATATCGAAGCTGACGGCGGCGAGAAAATGCCGCAGATTGTAATAATTATAGACGAGCTTGCAGACCTTATGATGGTTGCTGCAAAAGAAGTCGAGGACTATATTTGCCGTTTAGCACAGCTTGCAAGAGCTGCAGGAATACATCTTATTATTGCTACTCAGCGTCCGAGTGTTGATGTCATTACAGGTCTTATAAAAGCAAATGTACCGAGTAGAATAGCATTTGCAGTTTCAAGTGGTGTAGACAGCCGTACAATTCTTGACAGAGTTGGTGCTGAAAAGCTTCTTGGAAAAGGTGATATGCTTTATCATCCGACAGGAAAACCGAATGCTGTCAGAGTTCAGGGTGCTTTTGTTAACGATGATGAGGTTGAAAGACTGGTAGAGTTTGTAAAACAAAATGCTGATAATGACTATTATGCTCATGATCTGGAGGAGCATATTGAAAGAATATCCACAGGCGAGCATGGTGTTACTGACGAAGACGAAGCGGATGATGCAGACGCACTTTTGCCACAGGCTGTTGAGCTTGCATTGGAGCTTGGACAGATTTCTACTGCAATGATTCAAAGAAGAATGAAGGTTGGTTACGCAAGAGCCGGCAGAATTATTGACCAGATGGAGCAACGTGGTCTTATAAGCGGTGCAAATGGCTCGAAGCCACGTGAGGTTTATTCTGAAAGAATAAGAGCAACAATGGATGTGCCTGTTTTTGAGGTAGACGAAGATGAATAAAGGTTTTTTGCCTGTTACCCGTCAGGATATGGCAGACCGTGGCTGGGATGAGCTTGATTTTTTATACATTGTCGGTGATGCCTATGTTGACCATCCGAGCTTTGGTCATGCGATAATATCAAGAGTTCTTGAAGCAAATGGTTACAGGGTTGGAATTATAGCACAGCCTGACTGGCATAGCGCTGATGATTTCAAAAAGCTTGGCAGACCTCGTCTTGCGGTGTTAGTTTCGGCAGGGAATATTGATTCAATGGTAAACCACTATACTGCCGCTAAAAAACCAAGACGTGAGGATTTCTATTCGCCGGGCAAGAAAGCCGGATTAAGACCTGACAGAGCAACGATTGTATACTGCAACCGTGTAAGAGAGGCTTTTGGTGATATCCCGATACTCATCGGTGGTGTGGAAGCGAGCTTAAGAAGGTTTGCGCACTATGACTACTGGGATGACAAGGTCAGACGTTCTATATTATTCGATTCAAGGGCGGATATTCTGATGTACGGAATGGGCGAGAGACAGATTGTAGAAATTGCCGAGTGCCTTGCATCAGGAATGGCAGTTGATGAGATAACGTACATTAAGGGTACGTGTGTTATATCAAAGACTGATGATATATATGACTCAATAAAAATACCTTCCTTTGGGGAATGTCAAAGTGATAAAGAAGCATATGCTGCAGCTTGCAGGATACAGACTGAGGAACAGAATGCCTATATAGGAAAAACGCTTGTTCAGGAACATTTTGGAAGGTTCCTTGTGCAAAATCCGCCTGCTGAACCGCTTTCAAGAGAAGAGCTTGATAAGGTCTATGAGCTTCCATATATGCGTGAGCCGCATCCGATGTATGAAAAAATGGGTGGTATAGCAGCTATTGATGAAGTGCGTTTTTCAATTACAAGCTCAAGGGGATGTTTTGGCGGCTGTAATTTCTGCGCGTTAAGCTTTCATCAGGGCAGGGTGGTAACATCAAGAAGCCATGAGTCTATTTTAAGAGAAGCAAAATTACTCGTAAAGCACCCTGACTTTAAGGGATATATTCACGATGTTGGCGGTCCGACTGCAAATTTCAGACGAAGTGCATGTGATAAACAGCTCAAAACCGGTGCCTGCAAGAATAAACAATGTCTGTTCCCGAAGCCTTGTTCAAATCTTGTGTGCGACCATAAAGAATATATTTCACTCCTTAAGAAGCTCAGGAGTCTTGATGGAGTTAAAAAGGTGTTCATAAGGTCGGGAATAAGATTTGACTATGTAATGCACGATAAGAACGGCACATTTTTGCGTGAGCTTTGTGAGCATCATATTAGCGGACAGCTTAAGGTTGCACCCGAGCATATTTCGGATAACGTACTAAAGCATATGGGTAAGCCACAAAATAGTGTATATGAACGTTTTTCTGAGAAGTTTTATAATACAACTGAAAAAATCGGGAAGAAACAGTATTTAATACCGTACTTGATGTCAAGCCATCCGGGAAGTACGTTAAATGATGCGATTGAGCTTGCGCTATACTTAAAGAGAAACGGCTTAAATCCTGAACAGGTGCAGGATTTTTATCCGACACCCGGAACGGTTTCAACTTGTATGTATTATACAGGGATAAACCCGATTACAAACGAAAAAGTTTACGTCCCAAAAAGCCAGAAAGAGAAAGCAATGCAAAGAGCACTTTTGCAGTTTGCAAGACCGGAAAACAGACGAATTGTAGAAGAAGCGCTTGTTGTTGCCGGCAGAGAAGAGTTGGTTGGCTTTGATAAGGATTGTTTAATAAGACCATATAATGACAGGAGGAATAGTAATGGCAAAGATTTTAAGCGGAAAGATAGTGTCAGACAGAATAAAGGCAGAGTTGGCAGTAGAGGCACAAAGACAGAGAGAAGCGGGAATAAACGCAGGTCTGGCGGTAATAATCGTGGGCGATGATCCGGCGAGCCGAGTTTATGTAAATAACAAGAAAAAAGCTTGTGCGGATTTAGGAATCTATTCTGAGGAGTATGCACTTCCTGCAGAAACAACAGAAGAAGAACTGCTTGATTTGATAAAAACACTTAACAAGAAAAATGATATATCAGGTGTACTTGTGCAGCTGCCGCTGCCTAAGCATATTAACGAAAAGACGGTCTTGGACACCATCGACCCGAAAAAGGACGTTGATGCATTCCATCCAGTAAACGTAGGAAAAATTATGGTTGGAGATTTTGACTTTGTTCCGTGTACACCTGCAGGTGTTATGGAGCTTATAAAGGAGTCGGGAATAGATGTTGCAGGTAAGGACTGTGTTGTTGTAGGTAGAAGCAATATTGTCGGAAAACCGCAGGCAATGCTTCTTTTGCACAAAAACGGTACTGTTACTATATGTCATTCAAAAACAGCAGACCTTGCTGAAAAGACAAGGAAAGCCGATATACTTGTTGCAGCAGTAGGTATCCCGAACTTTATTAAAGGTGATATGATAAAGCCTGGTGCGGTTGTAATTGACGTTGGTATAAATAGGGTTGCAGAGAAAAAGCTTGTCGGTGATGTTGATTTTGAGGAAGCAGAGAAGGTTGCAGGTGCAATCACTCCCGTGCCTGGCGGTGTAGGACCTATGACTATTGCAATGCTTATGAGAAACACATTGAAGGCGGCTGAACTAAATAACACAAAGGGAGAAAAATGATGAATTCAATTGATTGGAAAAATAGACTTTTATCAGGTGATTATGACGAAAAGCTTTCGTATATATATGCATGCAAAGCAGACGAGACACAAAAGTATAAAGAAAGACTTATTGAGGTTATAGATTCACTTGAGGAGAACTTTGGTCACAAGGACGATATAAGACTTTTCTCTGCTCCGGGCAGAACGGAAATCGGCGGGAATCATACAGACCATCAAAGAGGTGCTGTTCTTGCTGCGAGTATCAACCTCGATATTGTGGCTGCAGCTGCAAAGAATGGGACAAACAAGGTAAGAATTTTGTCGAAGGGTTATAGCGTGGACGTTCTTAATGTAAACGAGCTTGATATACATACAGAGGAGTATGATAAGGCTATATCTCTTATACGTGGAGTATTAAAATGCTTCGCTGACAGAGGTTATAAATTAGAAGGCTTTGACGTTTATACAATGTCTGATGTTTTGAAAGGCTCAGGCATGAGTTCTTCTGCAGCATTTGAGGTTGTTGTGGGAACTGTTGTAAATGGTCTTTTTGCGAATAACGAAGTAAGTGCAATAGAAATAGCACAGATGGGTAAGTTTGCAGAAAACGTTTACTATAACAAGCCAAGTGGTCTCATGGACCAGATGGCATCATCTGTCGGCAATGTTGTTTCGATAGATTTTAAGTCGGAAGAAAAGCCTGTTGTCAAAAAAGTTGAATTTGATTTTACAAATAGCGGTCATTCGCTTTGCATAATTGATTCGGGCGCAGACCATGCAGACCTCACCGATGAGTATGCTGCTGTAACAAGAGAAATGCGCGCGGTGTCGAATTACTTTGGTAAAGAGGTTCTTTCTGATGTTGATACCGATGAATTCTATGCTGATTTGGCAGGAGTAAGAAAGAGTGTTGGAAATGACAGAGCGATACTTCGTGCTATTCATTTCTTTAATGACACAAAGCGCGCAAAAGCAGAAGCAAAGGCATTGGAAGACGGTAATTTTGATGAGTTCTTAAAGCTTATAAAAGAATCGGGTTATTCTTCGTTTATGTATTTGCAGAATATTTACGCGGCTCCGAAGCCGACAGAACAAGCTATGTCATTGGCACTTGCAATGTGCGAAAAGCTTCTTGCAGGTAGAGGTGCTTACCGTGTACACGGTGGCGGCTTTGCTGGAACAGTTCAGGCTTTTGTACCCAATGATATGCTTGATATGTTCAAACGTGAAATGGATGCTGTTTTGGGTGATGGAATGTGCCACATTCTTGCAATAAGACCTGTTGGCGGCTGTGAATTTTAATAAAAACAGGGAACGGAAAAAACCGTTCCCTTATTCTTTTTCGTTATAAAACTCAGGTATAAAGCTTTCGGATGCAGCGCTGCCTTCTTGTACAAAAGCATTTTTAATACCGATTTTTGCTGCATAATCGCATAAAGCGTCATACTCGTTCTTGCCGACAGTTCTGTTTAAATTGTCTATATGGGTAACCTGTGGCAGAGGTGTATATTGACTCATTAAGCTTATGTAGATATCATCATTGTATGTGGTGTAGAGATAGTCAATTATCTTTTTTGCATCGTAGAGATGCCCCGGGAGCAGAAGATGACGCACAAGAACACCCTTTGTCATAAGTCCGTTTTTGAATTGATTTTTGCCGGTTTGCCTGAACATCTCGCAAATTGCTGATTTTACAATTTCAGGATAGTCAGGTGCAGAGGAATAGTCCTTTGAAAATTTTGAACGCCAGAACTTAAAATCAGGCATATAGATGTCTATGTATCCTTCAAGTTCCTTTAATGTTTCAACATTCTCATAACCACTCGTATTGTAGAGGATGGGTATATTAAGTCCGTTTGCCTTTGCTCTGTCAAGTGCAGGTATTATGTTGGCAAGAAAATGCGTAGGGGTAACAAGGTTTATGTTGTGTGCACCCTTATACTGCAACTTTAAGAATATTTCTGATAATTCATCGACCGAAATCTTTTTGCCATGATGCTGACTGCTTATTGTATAATTCTGACAGAATATACATTTCATAGTGCAGTGAGAGAAAAATACAGTTCCTGAACCATTTTCGCCTGAAATACACGGCTCCTCCCATTTGTGAAGGCTGTAAAGCCCTATAAACGAATCTTCGCCTGCACTGCAAAAACCGACTTCGCCTTTTGTGCGGTCAATACCACATTTTCTCGGACAAAGCTCGCATTTTGTAATGTCCATATAACCACCTCTTTGTTTAATATCTCTTATCACAAAATTCTTCATCTTACAATAATGTTGTGATACAATTGATGGGTGACAAATCAAAGGGAAAATGAACTCTAAATATGATATAATGTTTAATAACCACAAAAAACATATATCAAAGGAGTCATTTTCCCATGAACATTTTAACATCAGAAGCACGATTTCGTCAACGGGTAATTAAATATTCTTTTAAAAATGGAGTAACAAAGGCAAGCATACGGTTTCATAGAAGTCGTCAGGCAATCTATGAATGGCGTGCAAAGTATGACGGCAAGAGCTGGAAAAGTCTTGTTGACAAAAGTCATAGACCGCACCATCATCCCAACGAGCATACTGCTGAAGAAAAACAAATGATACTAAGACTTTACCCATATCATAAAGATGATATGATAATGCTTTGGGATGCGTTAAGAAAAAAAGGATATACTCGCAGTTATACAAGCTTGGTAAGGGTTGTAAACAAGTGGATAAAGCCTGAAATCAAGCAAA
>JAHAZB010000041.1 GCA_018384175.1 Eubacteriales bacterium | reverse complement strand
GACCAGGTAAAAGAGCTGGTCATTCCGGTATCTTCCATAAAGGAAGGATGCGCACTCCACATTCCGCCCTGCATCCAAAACAATTCAGACATACCGTTATATGCGGGGTAAGGGGTCTGAGATGCACCTCCCTCCCCACGGCAGGCTCCTTTTAACTTTTCGTAAAATTTTGAGTCTGCTGCGGTAAATGCGTTCAGAATCGCAACATCCGGTTCCAAACGGATATAGTCTATCGCTGTTGTACTTGCCGCCGATACGGGAGATATCCCCATGGGGATCATTCCCATCAGCAGAGTAACCACCGTCACAGCACTGAGCAATCGCCTTTTCATAATTAATCAGACCTCCTTTTCATTTATACCGACTGTGCAGTTATTGGATGATTTTTTCCTATTATAACATTACATCTTTATGCTTTTGTTTCCAGTTCCGTCAAATCAAAATGGAACTGCATCGCAAGTAATGAAAACAACCGGCGCATAATCTTCTCCGAGATTGCCCGAATGTCCAGCGACAGGACAAACGCCAGCGTTTGGTCGATTTCCTCCTTAGGAACATTATATGCACGCAGTGCCATGATAAGAAACTTGGTCAGCTTCTTTTCCAGCGTAAAATACTGGTCGCACTTTCTTGCCATAAACCCACGCATAATGCCGGACGAGCCGATTTCGAACTCATAAAAATCACTCGCCGCGCAATCGGGATTGTACGGCAGAAAGATTTGTTCCAACTCGTCCGCCGTCCGCTTATAGATATATTCCGCCGCCGCAGGGTTGGAATACGCTGCAACGTAGACCTCCCGTATATTTTCGTTCAGATCGGTCAGGGTCAGTTGTATCGCTGTCTCTGCCGCATAGACAAATACCGGCTTCAGATCTTGTCCGCCAATACTGCGTGCCGCATCAAACTGACCGTCAAACATGATTTGTGTCAACTCCAGCAAGACCCCCTCTTTGTTGACAAAAATGTTCTGGAAGGATGATATGCTCACCCCTGCCGCTGCGGAAATCTGTGCCAGCGTCGTTTTGCCGTATCCCTGTTCCAAAAACAGACGGACACACGCCGCCAAAATGGACTCTTTTACCTCTTCCCGTGTTCTTCTCTGTTTCACAAAAACCCCCCTTTGCATATAGTTATGGTAAATTTACTAAAATTGTACCACAACGCGGCTGATATTTCAATACCTAAAATATTTTTTATACTGTATACTTCTTTATTCTCTGATGAAATCAAATTTGTAATTAGTTATTTCAATCATTCGATACCTGCAAATTTATATATAAAAACAGATCATATACAAAATATGACCTGCTAAAAACTCTATTAAGTTCTTAAAATTTTGATTATTACGCTCCTATGAATTAAAGTCTCATTACTGTACTCAATCAGAGCTAAAAATTCGATTTTTTATGCAATTTATGAAATTAGAATCTTGCCCGGCTTGTACTGCCAGCCTTCAACCCTTGCTATTACTGGGTTTTCAAATTCTGACCTTATTATAATATGAGCACATATGGTAGCGATAGGCTTAAACATATTTATTGTATTACTATCAAGAACATAGCATATACGCTCGTTTTCAAAATGAATACTACTTTCAAATTCTTTTAAAAATTCAGGAGAAATATCAGGCGAGAAAATGCTAGTGATGTTTTTCTTTTTATTAAAACTCTCTGCCATATTAGCCAAAAAAACTTTCTCCCTTTCCTTGTTGGATAAAAATGTGACGGTTTTCCCATTTATATTCACATCGAATTGTTTTCGAGAAAATCCTATATAATCTGAACATATTTGAGGATATGTTAAAAAAATCCATCGGCACATTTTCGAAACTATAGAAGATAAGTATCGCTATGATAGGCTTGTGCTGATGCGAATCGCCCTCCGGGCTGTTTCGTCCTTTCGCCGGAATATCATGTCGACAGAGGTCGCCCGCAAGTGAACCGCGGAATAAATGCGGGCGTCTTTCGAAAACAAAAGAAAGATTACGATTCATTCTGTTTTTTTGTAGCTTTTCTGTGTCCATTTTTGTTGGGATGGCACACATCATTGATTTTTTCTATTCCGTACAATTTTTCATCCTTCCACTTAATGATTATCTTTTCATTTAACTTGCAAAACAACCTTGCCCACATTTTTGCCCTGATATAAAATATCGTGTGCTTTTTCTGCATCAGTTATAGGCAGAACTGCATGGATTGTTGGTTTAACCTCACCGGCTTCAATTTTAGGAAACACCCTTTCAACAAGCTCAGCTAATATCTGGGCTTTTGTTTCCGGTGTCCTTGAACGAAGTGTACTTCCGATAATACGCACATTTCTTACATAGATATTTTTTAAATCTATTTCTGTCTTCGTACCTGCAAGGGCTGCTATCATAATCCATCTCGCACCATGTGTTAAATAATGAATGCATTTACCCATTATTTCACCGCCAAGGCAGTCAATGGCAACATCTACGCCATGACCGTTTTCGAGTTCTTCTTTTAAAACCTCAGAAATGTTTTCTTTTGATGTTACCACAACTCTATCTGCATTCAAATGCTTGATAGAATCTTTTATTTCATCACTCAAAACTGTTGTGATTACTCTTATACCAAAAGCTTTTGCCATAGGGATTATAACACTTGCAAGTCCTGATGCACCAGCATTCATAAGGAGTGTGTTTCCCTCTTTTATTTTTCCTTCAATGAATAAATTAAGATATGCAGTTGCAAATGCTTCCGGAATTGCCGCCGCTTCTACCATTGAACAGTTTTTTGGAACAGGCATAAGCATATCATATTTTACTGCCACATATTCAGCATATCCGCCTCCGCCAAGCAAAGCACAAACCTTATCACCGATTTTCCAATTTGATTTTTCTTTTGCCTCATCTCCCATTTCCACGATTACACCGGCAATCTCAAGTCCCATCCACTCAGGGCATCCCGGCGGTGGAGGATAGTCTCCTTCTCTTTGCATTAAGTCCGCTCGGTTAAGTGCCGCCGCATGAATTTCTACCAAAACCTCTTCTGAATTAATAGCCGGATTCGGTACATCATCCCATCTTAAACTTCTGTCATCATTAACTAAAATTGCTTTCATTCTACTTCTCTCCTTACACTTTCATTTTCCACATACTTTTAATATAGTCTTGTAAAATCTAAGCTCATAATCATATGTATACAGATTTTGCCTTTCACCTCATTCCATTCGAACAAAACTTTGCATCATATCATCATAAACATATCTTCTTATGTAGTTTCACATATCGTGACACAATAAAATTTTATAACTTGTGTCTGAGTATTTTTTAATAAAATCCATACTTGCTTTTTTGCTGTACGAACTGCCCGTAGGAATACCTTTCTCTAAGCATTCGCGTAAATAACATTCATCACCTACAATTACGTAAATTCCACTCTCATTTGTAATTTCAACAATGCATGAGCCTTTTGAATGACCACCAATTTTTACAATCTTTACATTTTTACAAACCGAAAAGTCATCATTAAAAATATTCATCTTAAAGTTATCGGGCACATACTCTTTACCGCTTTCATATTCATCAGCTTGAATATGTATAACTGCATTTTTAAAATATTTCACACATTCAATATGGTCATGATGCGAATGAGTTATAATTACATCAGTTATTTCTTCTGGTGTAACATTAATATTTTTAAGTGCATTTACTGTTCCAATAAAATCCCTCATTTTAAATCCAGGCATTGTTTCACAGCCTGCATCAACTAAAATAAGCTTTTTGTCAGTTTTAATAAGATATACTTTAAAAACTATTTCACGAAATATATTCTCTCTGCCATTTATAAAAATCATTTTTTCCGATAAAACAGATTTCCCGTATTCTAATGGTATTATTCGCATTTTATCCCTCACATATTGTCTCTGATTGCCTTTACATTTTTAAGTAATGGCTGCACCGGAGTTGCAAGCTCATCGTATTCGTGTACACATAAATACATACAATTCCCGAGTTCTCCACCAATTCTTCTTAGAATATGACATTCTCCCCCTGCAAGAAATAAAAATGGAATTTTTAGATTTTCCTTCAAAAGAGTTATAATCTTCAAGTTTTCCATTTGCTGCTCCATTGTATCTGCACCCGTTACGATTTTTGATATATCCGCACCTCGTCTTTGATGTTCCAATGCAATTTCAAGCACCCTTTCAGCTGGTGTATAAGTGTATATATGCGAAGAAATAAGAACTTCTGCCCCTTTATTATGCAAATCATCAATCAGTCTTATCTGTTTATCTATTGCTTGTTCTGATACAGCAACTTCATCGGGCTGCCTGTCATACAAATCCCCCATCACATCGCACAAAGTCGCACCGTAATCTGCAAGTTCAAGGAGTTCTTTAGATAAAACCTCATCGCTTTTTCCTTCATTTTTTCCTGTCCTATAATTTGTTACATATATAGGTTTATCAGTATGTGCAAACAATTCTTGATATACTTCTATTTTTTTGTATTCCGGCTCCAACCTTTCAAATTGCATACCAAAAGCTTCTGCACCATTTAGCATTGACTTATCCATAAGCTCTTTTATTCTGTCTGGATTATCAGCTTGAACCATCACTGTAAGAATTGCCTTATCATACTCTAAAAATGTTTTCCTCATTTTAATTCCACCTGCCCATCGCATTTCTTCCACCGTCAATCATTATATTCTCTCCATTTATGAACTGACCTTTGTCAGATGCAACAAAAAGACATAAATCTACAATTTCCTGTGGCTGAGCTGCACGACCAAGTAAAGTTTTCATATTTGCCATTGCATCTCTTGTTAAAACAGGGCCGGGAGATATACAAACACATCTTACATTATGTTTTGAACCATATTGTGCGATGGATTTTGTGAGTCCAAACATAAGTCCTGATTTTGAGGTGGGATAATCCATACCATATCCATCACCCTCCATGCCTGTTATTGAACCAATATTTATTATGAGTCCGCTTTTTTGTTCACGCATTTGTTTTAATACTGCATGAGCAAAATAAAATGGACCTTTTAGATTTACATCAATTCCCCAATCATACACATCAATTGGAACATCTGGGAACTCAGGATATTCCTCTCTGTTAACATTTCTCATTCTTACTGCAGTTCCGCCAGCAAAATTTGCCATAATATCAATACTGCCAAAAGCTTCAACTGCTTTATCTCTTGCAGTACACACCTGATTATAATCTCGCACATCACAAATTATTCCGAGTGCTTTACCCTTGCCCTTTGAATTGATTTCCTCTACCTTTTCAGCAAGTACAGCCTCATTGACATCACACATTACAACATTGCCGCCCAAAACTGCAAAGTTTTGCGCAAACAAAAGTCCCAATCCCGAAGCAGCACCTGTTGATATAGCTGTTTTATTAGTAAAATCCATTATTTTATCTCCTTTAGCATCCATATTAATTATTTGATGTAGAATGTAAAATTTATATGTTTTTCTTTCAGACGATACCTTTCCAAAATCTCTGGTCCACAGGATGCAGAGCCAATACCGGAATTCATATAATCAATTCTAATATTCGTTCCTTTATCTTTTTCCAATTCATCCCAATGCTGGGCTTTGTCAAGCATTTCGATGGTATAATGTGATACATTGATATCAAAATTTGTTTCTGCCTCAAATGTAAGTCCATTCTCTATTTTCAAAACTTTAGTCCTTGTATGATTTCCGTGTTCCTGTGGCATTATATACGGAACATACTCACTATCAGCATCACTTTCAAACCAATCAACCATCGCCGAACGGCACATATCACAATAGCTTTCTTGGGGACCCATACCATAATATTTAAATTTGTTCTTTTCGTACGTGGTCTTTATCTCAAATCCCAGTCTTGGTAGCCATATACATTTTTCTTTTACATCACCAATAAGTTGAACCATTATCTCTCCATTAATATTTACAAAATACTTGAGTGTATATGTAAAAAATGGTGTTCTTGAAACTCCCGCCAAATCCCCTGAAACTGTAATACAACTTCCATCTAACTGGAATCATAAACAAACTCAAATTGCCTGTTAAGATTTTCACCTTCCCAAATATTATACCAACCCCATTTCTGCTTTATGTTTCTTTCATTATCAGTAGGAGCCCTCCATGCGGAGATTTTTATTGGTGCAGAAAGTTGTTCTTCTCCATTTCTTTTAATGCTCACAAAAGTACCAAGCTTTTTTGAAAAGGTATATTCAAACCCTTCTCCGCAAAAAATAATAAAGTTATTATTTTCCGTCACATTCGCCGCTGTATTCTCAAAGATAGGTTTGTTTTTTTCTATATCCAATTCAATCTGACATTGTGCAACACACAAGTCATGATCATATAAGAAACAATTTATATATGCCCCAAGCTGACATTTATCAGGCAAGGTGATTTTCACCACTTTCTTTTCATGAGGAGCAATATCAAGCACATCTATTTTCGCTTCAATAATTTCGCCGTCTAATTTAATTTCATACTTGAACTTAAATTCATTCAAATTTGTAAAGTCATAACGATTTTCTACGATAAGCTCACCGCCGGAAAGTTCACATTCCATTCCCTGATATGCTTTTTTTATTTCAAGACTTCCAGCCTTTAATTTTCTGTTATGAAATACCATTCCGTCACAACAAAAGTTGCCATCATACGTCATCTCGCCTTCAAAATCTCCGCCGTACTTTGGAACTCCGTCAACAATAACCGTATGGTCTGCCCACTCCCAAATGCATCCGCCTATAAAGTTTGGATAGCCATATAGTGTTTCCCAATAATCACACACATCTCCGGGTCCATTCCCCATTGCATGAGAATACTCACACAAAAAATACGGCTTCTTAAATTCCGGATTTTCAAGCTTATCCTTAATTTCGTCTATTGACGTGTACATTCTCGAATGAATATCTACACGTTCTGCATATCCCGATGTTATATTATCATACCTTTCGGAAAAATCTGCCATTCGTGATGCATCCTCGCTATGTAAAAGCCTATGTGAATCTTCTTTTCTTAACCATTTAAGCATCTCGTAAGAGTTTTCACCGTGTCCTGACTCATTTCCGATTGACCACGAAAAAATTGAGGCATGGTTTTTGTCTCTGTGATATGCCCGCATAATTCTGTCCAAGAAAACATCCTTCCATTCAGGGTTACTGCATGGCCACTCGGGATTTTCAAGGCAGTCATATCCTGTACCTCCTGCATATCTATTTTCAAAGCCATGCTCCTCAAGATCTGTTTCAAGCATTACATAAAACCCAATTTCATCACACATTTCAAGAAATTTAGGTGTAGGCGGATAGTGGGAAGTTCTGATTGCATTTATATTCAGATTTTTCATCAGGTATAAATCCTGTAAAATATCCTCATCACTCATAACCCATCCATTTTCAGGATGTGTATCATGATGATTTACGCCCTTAATTTTTACAGGAACGCCATTAACCAAAAACTCTTGTTTTTCGCTAATTTCGTACTCGACAAATCCCACCTTCTGTTTGATTATTTCATCTTTATATGTAAATACAAGTTCATACAGGTATGGTTTTTCTGCATTCCACAAAACAGGTGCATCAACTTCAATTTCTGCTGTTTTGTTGGCATCTATCTCTGCAATTTTCTGTTTTTCTGCATTGTAAAGATCTATTCTTGCCGTACCATCAAAATCAATTTTAATGCAATTTTCTTCCGTTACTATCTTTATATCTTTGATATGGCCTTTCGGTCTTGAAAGAAGGTATACATCACGGAATATTCCGTGGAATCTGAAGAAGTCCTGATCCTCAAGATAACTTCCCACGCACCACTTTCTTACCTTTACAAGAACACTATTGGTACCTTTTTTTACAAACTTACTGATATTGAATTCTGCCTGCAAATGTGACCCTTGCGAAAAGCCTACATATTCACCGTTTATATACAGTTCAAGGCAACTTGATACCCCTTCAAATACAATGTAAGTTTCTCTGTCATCATCAGCAATCACAAAGTTTCTCTCATATATTCCCATAGGATTTTTTGTAGGAACATATGGAGGATTAACCGGATGTGGATAGGCAACATTCGCATAATTGGGATTTTCATACCCGCAAAGCTCCCAACAAGATGGAACCAATATTTTATCCCAATTTTTATCCGTATATTCTTCTTCAAAATCGTATTCAAAAAATTTAAAATTCCATTCTCCATTCAATAATATACATCCCTTTTCAGGAATGTAATAAGAGCGTTGCGGTTCTCTATTTTGACTTATAAAATTAATATCTTCGTATTTTCTCATATTTTTTCTACCTTTTTCATATTTCATCCATCATATCCTCTCTAACTTGTACTGTAAAATTCAGTGAGTCAAATTTAAAGAACAACCCTATTCAAACCGTCTTACTATCTTACCTTACCATCTGTTTCAAGATGTATCTCTCATTCAGTTTTTTTGCCGTTTTTTAATATATTCAGCCGCACTTTTTCCGGCAATTTCCACTTCCTCTGATACAAAGTCAACCAAATCGTGAACATGCAAAACATTTCCGCAGGCAAAAATCCCTTCAATTGATGTTTCTCTGTTATGGTCAACCTCTGCTCCACTTGTAATTCTGCTAAGTGAAACTCCTGCACTTTCAGAAAGCTCATTCTCAGGAATTAGTCCTACCGAAAGAAGCAATGTATCGCATGGGATATATTCCTTTGTTTCCAAAATCGGTTTTCTGTTTACATCAACCTTTGCGATAGTTACACCTGTAACTCTGTCCTTGCCATGAATTTCAATAACTGTATGGCTAAGCTTTAAAGGAATGTCAAAAATCGGCAGTGTGAGATTTTTTCTGTAAATTCAATTTTCCTATGATAAAATATTCGTGATTTTAGGCAGAACAGCCAAATTATGGCTTTCCTGCCTAAGCTATAATATAGCACAGATTTTACGCCATGTCAAGGGCGGTCTCGTAAGAGACCGTGAATTTTTGTACAATTGTCAATGATGGGTGACACTTTTCGTAAAAAATAAAAGTTATACCCCGAATTACCCTTGTCAAGGTGGAACTGCTATGCAGTCTTACCTTGACAAAACGCATATGATATAATATT
>JAHAZB010000022.1 GCA_018384175.1 Eubacteriales bacterium | reverse complement strand
AAACACATGAATATCAGGCAGGAACAGTATTAAAAGTTCCATTCCATACAAAAATGAACTTAAAAAATGTTTCTGAAGAAACGCTGGAGTTTATTGTTGTTAAAGCACCGGCGCCAAACTGCTAAATTCCAATTTATCGCATTGATAACAAACGAAATCATGCCGAAAGGCTTGATTATATAAAAATTTATTTTAAGGAGAATTGCTGTTTGAGAAAAAACAACACCTTGGATATTGTAGCATAGCCGGAGGCTGTGTATGCAATATCCGCACAAGCCTCCCAATATTGAAAGTCAACACAGCCTGACAGCAGTTATACGAACCTGATTTTCAGTGGTAGATTTCCGCCTGGACTGCGTTGAAATCCTCGCAAATCCAAAAAAGGATTCGCTGCGGTTTCGCCTTGCCCAAACAAAAATCTGCTCACTCAAAATTCTTTGACCTGAAAAGTATGAAATTTTGAGGGTATTTTGGTGCGGAGGACGAAGTAAGGCTGACGCCTTTCGAGGACGACAAACTAAAATATACCAAAATTACACCTTTTCAGGCAGGTTTGTATAGCTGTTGTCAGGCTCATCAGGAGGAGAAAAATAATGAGTAAAAATGACTATTTAATTCGTTTAGAAAGAAAAGAAGACCATCGCATAGTTGAAAATTTGGTTCGGGAATCATTTTGGAATGTATACCGTCCGGGATGCCTTGAACATTATCTCATAACACGGTTAAGGGAACATCCTGACTTTGTCAAGGAACTTGATTTTGTTATGGAAAAGGATGGCGAAATCATCGGGCAAAATGTGTTTGTAAAGGCAAATATTAAGGCTGATGACGGAAGAAATATTCCGATTCTGACGATGGGACCTATTTGCATTACACCAAAGCTTAAAAGACAAGGTTATGGTAAAATTCTACTTGATTATTCAACCCGGAAAGCTACCGAGCTTGGCTTTGGTGCAGTATGCTTTGAAGGTAACATTAACTTCTATGGTAAAAGCGGGTTTACCTTTGCAAGTGAATTTGGGCTTCGCTATCACGGACTGCCTGAAGGTGCAGATGCGTCATTCTTCCTTTGCAAAGAGCTGGTCCCGGGATATTTAAATAGCATCACAGGGGAGTATGCAACACCGAAAGCATACTTTGTTGATGAAGCGGAAGTAGAGGAGTTTGATAAAAACTTCTCACCCAAGCAGAAATTGAAACTGTCCGGTCAGTTATTTGACTAAACGAAAAGGCGTCGCTTTACTGCGGCGCCTTAATCGTTACTATGATAATACGTATTTAACTGTCAGAGGGTTGGAAAGAAACTGCACCAAAGCGTTTTGAACTTGCAAACAAGACAGTTGTATGTGACATAGCAGGCGGTACAGAATTTAACAAGCGAAAAGAAGCTGTTTTATCATCAAAATACAACACCGATGAGATAAGCCTTAGAATCTTTAATTCAGACGGCGGTGGATGGATAAGAAAGCTTCATGACTACAATGATGAGGTGCAATTTCAGCTTGATCCGTTTCATATACAAAAAGCAATCAGAAGCAGTGCCCCTGGCGGAGATTACTCAATTCAGGTTTCAAAAATGTTAAAAGCATACAGATTTGATGACCTCTTTGAATATCTTGATGCAGTTGCAAACAGTCTTGAAAGCAAAAACGCAGAGGAAAGAGTAGTGCATTATCAAACGGAAGAAAAGAGCTTATCGACTGGCTTAAAGGAAGAAAATGTTCAATCTCATATTTTTAGATTTTGAGCCTTTCGCCGTCGGTGTGTTTGTGATACGCGTTTTATCACAGTAACAGTCAATGGTGAAGGAAACTCTGCAATACTATCTGTTTAGAGTGTTCAAAACATGATGAAAAATTTGCCAACTTTTACTTGACACTAACAAATTTCATATTTTTATTGACAATTTAAAGAAAAAGGTGTATAATATCAAAAGTGAGGGCAATGGAGTCTTCCGACATTATGTCGGGTGCATTGTCCGCATTTTTGTTTTTAGACGAAAATTTAATATGATAAAGGCAAAGGCGTCTTTAATGCGTAAACCGCATTAGAGACGCCTTTTCTTTTGGTTTGAAACGGTGTGATGTAAGTGAAATTTAAAATACTGCATCTCTTTCCCGATTTGTTAGATCAGTATTTTGACAGCGGAAATATTCTTTGTATGCGAAAACGTCTTGAATGGAGAGGAATTGATTGCGAGGTTGCAGCCGTAAGACGAGACGATCCGCTTGCAGATCTGAGTGATGTAGATGTAATTCTCATAGGCGGTGGTGGAGACAATGAGCAGTTATATGTATGCAAACACTTGATGGAATATAAGAATGAATTAAGAAACTACATTGAAGACAATGGTTCCCTTATTGCAATATGCGGCGGATATCAGCTTCTGGGCAATTATTATAAGCTTCAAAACGAAACGATAAAAGGTTTGGAAATACTTGATATATACCGAAATCGGTAAAGGTAGGCTGATTGGAGATATAATTCTTGAAGCTGATTTTTTGAATGAACCACACAATCTGATTGTTGGATTTGAAAATCACGGCGGCAGAACGTATATTGGGAGTCATACACCATTTGGAAAAGTTTTGTATGGAATGGTAATTCAGATAATTGCGGATATGACGGAGTGTTATACAAGAATCTTATCAGTTCGTATCTGCCCGGACCGTTGCTGCCGAAGAACCCTGAATTGTGCGATTTTATTTTAAGTAATGCGATAAAACGCAGGTATAGTAATTTCAAAGAACTTGTACCATTGGATGACTCTATGGAACATAAAGCAAATGAATATATAGTAAACAGATATTTAAAGGAACGAGGTAATGAGCAATGGAGAAAAGAGAACAGTTGTATGAAGGAAAAGCTAAAAAGGTTTATGCAACGGACAACCCGGAACTTTTGATTGTATCATATAAGGACGATGCAACAGCTTTTAACGGCTTGAAAAAAGGAACTATTTCAGGTAAAGGTGTTATTAACAATCAAATGAGCAATATGCTTATGCAAAAACTTGAAGAAAGCGGTGTACCCACTCACTTTGTAGAAGAACTTTCGGAGCGTGAAACCGTTGTAAAAAGAGTTTCAATCGTTCCTTTGGAGGTAATTGTAAGAAATATTGCTGCCGGCTCATTTTCAAAACGATACGGAGTTCCTGAAGGTAAGGTTTTTGAAAAGCCTACTGTTGAATTCTCTTATAAAAACGATGACCTAGGTGATCCGCTTATTAACGACTATCACGCTATTGCAATTGATATTGCAACAGAAACGGAAATTGAAACAATAAAAGAGTATGCACTCAAAGTCAATGAATTTCTGAAATCATTCTGGAAGAAATGCGGTGTAACCTTGGTTGATTTCAAGCTTGAGTTTGGTAAAACATCAGATGGTACAATAATTCTTGCGGATGAAATCAGTCCTGATACCTGCAGGCTTTGGGATAGTAAAACCGGCGAAAAGCTTGATAAGGACAGATTCAGAAGAGACCTTGGCGGTGTTGAGGATGCATATACTGAAGTTATGAGAAGAGCTATGGAACATAAGTAAATGGAGGGATTTATATGGCAAACTGCGCAATTGTAGGTATAAACTGGGGCGATGAAGGTAAGGGCAGAATGGTTGATTTACTCACGGAAGATTATGATGTTGTAGTACGCTTTCAAGGCGGTGGCAATGCAGGACATACTGTAATCAACGAGTTAGGAAAATTTGCACTGCATCTTTTACCTTCCGGTATTTTTAGAAAAGGTGTTGTAAATATCCTCGGCAACGGTGTTGCTCTTGATCCTCAAAATTTATGGACAGAAATGCAGGATGTTGAGAGTAAGGGTGTCAAACTCACTCCTGAAAATTTGAAAATCAGTGATCGTGCCTCATTACTTCTTCCGTGGCATCGAGATTTGGATGAGCTTGAGGAAATGAGACTTGCAGATAAAAAATACGGCTCTACAAAGCAAGGAATAGCGCCGTTTTATTCCGATAAGTATCAAAAGAAAACAATTCTTGCCGGAGAACTCTTTTATCCCGAAGAATTGAAAGCACATCTTCAAGATTTGCTGGAATGGAAAAACCTTACTTTAACCAAGGTTTACGGAGCAAAGCCATACACAATGGAAATGCTTGATGAATGGATTTTAGGTTACTGCGAAAAGATTAAACCTTTTGTTTGTAATACAGGAGCGTTTCTTCGCAAAGCTCAAAAAGACGGTAAAAGTATTCTGTTTGAAGCTCAGCTCGGTTCACTTCGTGATTTGGATTACGGCATTCATCCGTACACAACATCATCTAACACAACGGCAGCTTATGCACCTATCGGTTCAGGTCTTCCATCTGCTAAACTAAATAATGTGGTAGGTGTAGTAAAAGCGTACTCAACATGTGTCGGTGAAGGTCCGTTTGTTTGTGAAATGTTTGGAGAAGATGCCGACAAGCTGAGAGAAGCAGGTTTTGAATACGGAGCAAAAACCGGCAGACCTCGCAGAGTCGGCCCTATAGATATTGTTGCAACAAGATACGGTGTTGAGGTTCAGGCAGCAACGGAAATCGCACTTACAAAGCTTGATGTATTAAGCTTTATGGATAAAATTCCGGTATGTACTCAGTATATTTTAGACGGAGAAACGACTGACGAATTTCCGTTTCCGTCAGCGTTAAAGAAAGCGGAGCCTCAAATTGAATATTTTGAAGGATGGAAATGTGATATTTCCAAAATTCGTACATGGAACGATTTGCCAAAGGCGGCAAAAGACTATGTAATTTATATTGAGAAAGCTATCGGATGCCCGATTAAATATGTTTCGGTAGGTCCGGAAAGGGATAGCATAATAATCAGATGATATCGCAAAGGGGTGATATTTGTGTCATACAAAATAGTAAAAAAAGCAGATTTGAATTCACAAATATATTTAATGGAGATTGAAGCCCCGTTGGTTGCAAGGAAAGCTGCGCCGGGGCAATTTGTGATTTTAAGAATAGATGAAAAAGGCGAACGTGTTCCTTTTACAATAGCCGATTTCGACAAAGAAAAAGGGACTGTTACAGTAATTATTCAGGCGGTTGGTAAAACTACAAGGGATTTGTCAAAATTAAATGAAGGAGATACTATTCTTGACTTTGCCGGACCTTTGGGTATACCGACACCGCTTGAGGGATTAAAGAAGGTTGCAGTTATAGGCGGGGGTCTTGGTACTGCAATTGCGTATCCGCAAGCTAGAAAACTCAAGGAATTGGGTGCAGAGGTTACAGCAATATCAGGCTTCAGAAGTAAAGAATACATAATTCTTGAAGAAGAAATGAACGCAGTGTCCGATAAGCTCATAATCACAACTGATGACGGTTCTAATGGTTTACAGGGCTTTGTAACCGACAGACTTCGTGAGGAGCTTGAATCAGGAGAAAAATATGATGAAGTAATTGCCATTGGTCCATTGGTAATGATGAGAGCTGTTTGTAATCTTACAAAGGAGTTTGGAATACCTACCACAGTTTCAATGAATCCTGTAATGATTGACGGAACAGGAATGTGTGGAGGATGCAGAGTTATCGTTGGTGGTGAAACTAAGTTTGCCTGTGTTGATGGTCCTGATTTTGACGGACACAAAATTGATTGGGATGCGGCTATAAAACGTCAACAGATGTTTAAAGCTTATGAAAAACGCTCCTGTGAGGAAGGAAAATGCAGATTAACCGGAAAGGAGCATAACAATGCCTAATATGTCAAATGTAAAAAATCCAATGCCCGAGCAGGCAGCGGATGTAAGAAATAAAAACTTTTTAGAGGTAACAACAGGATATACATCCAATATGGCAATTGATGAGGCACAAAGATGTCTTAACTGTAAACATAAGCCATGTATGCAGGGGTGTCCTGTGGCTGTAAAAATCCCCGAATTTATCGAGCTTGTCGCCAACGGAGAATTTGAAGCTGCCTACAAAAAAATTACTGAAACAAATGCTTTGCCGGCTGTCTGCGGAAGAGTTTGTCCCCAAGAAAAACAGTGTGAAGCAAAATGTGTAAGAGGTATCAAGGGCGAACCTGTTGCAATCGGCAGATTAGAGCGATTTGTTGCAGACTACCATATGGCAAATTGCGAAGATAAACCTGTTCAAGCAGAGAAAAACGGTAAAAAGGTTGCCGTAGTCGGTTCCGGACCTTCGGGACTTACATGTGCGGGTGACCTTGCAAAGCTCGGATATGAAGTGACAATTTATGAAGCTTTTCACACGGCAGGCGGTGTTTTGATGTATGGCATTCCTGAGTTCAGATTGCCAAAGGAAATTGTACAAAAAGAAATTGACAAGCTGAAAAAGTCAGGCGTAAAAATAGAAACTAACACGATTATAGGTAAAACACTTTTGGTTGATGAGCTTTTTGAGGATATGGAATTTGATGCAGTATATATTGCATCCGGTGCCGGACTTCCGTCTTTTCTTGGTATTCCCGGAGAGAGCTTAAACGGAATTTATTCTGCAAATGAATTTTTGACAAGAATAAATCTTATGAAGGGATATAAATTCCCTGAATATGATACCCCTGTTTACATCGGTAAAAATGTAGCTGTGTTCGGCGGAGGAAATGTTGCTATGGATGCAGCAAGATGTGCAAAAAGACTTGGAGCAGAGAATGTATATATCATATACAGACGCGGCAAAGAAGAGCTTCCTGCACGTGCCGAAGAAGTAATGCACGCAGAGGAAGAAGGTATAGAATTCAGGCTTCTTAAAAACCCGACAAAATTCATCGGAGATGAAAACGGTTGGCTTACAGGAGTTGTAGTCATAGATATGAAGCTCGGCGAACCGGATAGCAGCGGCAGAAGACGACCAGAGGCTGTACTCGGTTCTGAACATATCATCCCAATAGATACGGCTGTTATTTCTATCGGACAATCACCTAATCCGCTTATAAAAAAGACAACCAAAGGCCTTGAGACAAATAACCGTGGTTGTATTGTGGCAGATGAAAACGGTGCAACTTCAAAGCCTTTTGTATATGCCGGCGGCGATGTAGTAACAGGAGCTGCAACCGTTATACTTGCGATGGGTGCAGGAAAAACTGCAGCGGCGGCAATACACAAAGAATTAGAGATAAAAGGAGAGTAATTATTATGACAAGTAAATATGAATCCCCCTTATCATCAAGATATGCCTCAGAATATATGTTAAAGCTATTTTCATCCGATGTACGCTACCAGACATGGCGTAAGCTATGGGTGGCGCTTGCAAGAGCAGAAATGAATCTTGGACTTCCAATAACAGATGAGCAGGTTGCTCAAATGGAAGAACATACAGAAGATATTGATTTTGATTTGGTTGCCAAAAGAGAAAAAGAAGTAAGACACGATGTTATGGCACATATCTATGCTTTCGGAAAAGCCGCACCTCTTGCTGAAGGAATTATCCATTTAGGTGCAACAAGCTGCTATGTAACCGATAATGCAGACCTTATAATTTACCGAGACGCACTTTTATATATTAAAAATGAGATTTTAAAGGTTATTGCAAACCTTGCAGATTTTGCTGATAAGTACAAAGCACTGCCGACACTTGGTTACACACACTATCAACCGGCACAGCTTGTAACTGTCGGCAAAAGAGCAACACTTTGGATGCAGGATTTTATTTCTGACCTTGATGAAATTGAATTTGCTATAGATAATATCAAATTTTTAGGCTGCCGAGGAACAACCGGAACAGAGGCAAGCTTTGTAGATTTGTTTGATGGTGATGCATCCAAAATTGATGAAATGAACAAACAAATTGCCACTGAATTTGGATTCAGTGAATGTTTTGATGTATGCGGACAGACATATCCCCGTAAGGTTGACTCAAGAATATTAAATGCACTTTCAAGCATCGCACAAAGCTGCTGGAGAATGGCAAATGATATAAGACTTCTTCAGCATGACAGACAGCTTGAAGAGCCTTTTGAAAAGAATCAGGTTGGTTCTTCTGCAATGGCATATAAGCGCAATCCAATGAGAAGTGAAAGAATTTGCTCACTTGCAAGATATTTGATTGCAGATGCACATAATGCACCTATGACAGCCTCGACTCAGTGGCTTGAGCGAACACTTGACGATTCGGCAAACAGACGAATTTCAATGCCGGAAGGCTTCCTTTGTGCAGATGCAATACTTCGTCTCGCTCAGAATGTTACAGACGGACTTTTAGTAAACGAAAAAATAGTTGAAAAAACAGTGAAAGAATATCTGCCGTTTATTGCGACTGAAAATCTTATGATGGAAGCAGTAAAAAAAGGCGGAGACAGACAAAAGCTTCATGAAATAATCCGTAAATGTTCAATGGAGGCTACAGCGAAAATGAAAAACGGAGAAGAATGTGATTTGCTTTCGCGTCTGGCTCAGGAAAAAGAGTTCGGTTTAACTGAAACTGAAATGAATGAACTTTTAACGCCGAGCTTGTATATAGGCAGATGTTCTGAGCAGGTTGAAGCTTTTATTGATAAAATAAAACCTTTGATTGCAGATGTGCCAAGAGAAACAGCAGAAATAAATCTTTAAAATACGGAGGTGAGTACAGTGGAAAAAATACTTGTATTGGATTTTGGCGGTCAATATAATCAACTAATTGCAAGGCGAGTCAGAGAGCATAATGTTTATGCACAAATCAAGCCATATAATAAAATTTCTGTTGATGAAATCAAGGATGCAGGATATAAAGGCATTATTTTTACAGGCGGACCAAACAGTGTGTATGATGACTTGTCGCCGCATTATGATGCTGAAATTTTGAATATTGGCATTCCTGTTTTAGGTATTTGCTACGGAGATCAGCTTATGGCATTTATGGCAAACGGAAAGGTTGCGAGTGCCGAAAATAGCAGTGAGTATGGAAAAACCACTGTGCAGACCTTTGATAGTGTATTGTTTAAAGATATCCCTGATGAATCTGTTTGCTGGATGAGCCATACAGACTTTATTACTGAAGCTCCAAATGGATTTAAAGTAATTGCGAAAACTTCAAAATGTCCTGTTGCGGCAATGTGTGATGAAGAAAGAAATCTGTATGGAGTACAGTTTCATCCCGAAGTTACACATACTGTTTACGGCAAACAAATGCTTAAAAATTTTCTCTTTGAAATCTGTAAATGCTCAGGCGACTGGAAAATGGAAAATTTCGTAGAAAATTCTATTGAAAAATATAAGATTGAACTTGCAGGGAAAAAAGTGCTTCTGGCACTATCCGGCGGTGTTGATTCCTCTGTTGCGGCAGTTCTTTTGCACAAGGCAATCGGTCAGAATTTAATCTGTGTATTTGTTGATCACGGACTTTTAAGAAAAGATGAAGGCGATTTTGTTGAAAAAACCTTCCGTGGTCAGTTTGGTATGAATTTGATAAGAGTTAATGCCCAAGACAGATTCTTAAACAAGCTTTCATGCGTTTGTGAACCTGAGGAAAAGCGAAAAATCATTGGAGAAGAATTTATAAGAGTATTTGAAGATGAAGCTAAAAAAATCGGAAAGGTAGATGTCTTGGTTCAGGGAACTATTTATCCCGATGTTATTGAAAGTGGCAAGGGCGATTCTGCTGTGATAAAGAGCCATCATAATGTAGGCGGAATTCCGGATGTAATCTCCTTTGAGGAAATTGTAGAGCCACTTCGAGATTTATTTAAGGATGAAGTCCGCAAGGCAGGAACGCAGCTCGGTATCCCATATGAACTTGTGTGGAGACAGCCGTTCCCGGGTCCGGGATTAGCGGTAAGAGTAATCGGTGAAATCACAAAAGAAAAACTTGATATTTTGCGAGAAGCAGATGCAATTTTCAGAGAAGAGATTTCAAATGCACGCCTTGAAAAAGAGACAAATCAGTATTTCGCAGTGCTTACGGATTTAAGAAGTGTCGGTGTTATGGGAGATGCCAGAACCTATGGATATACGGTTGCACTCAGGGCAGTTACTACAGATGATTTTATGACGGCAGAATGGACACATCTTCCGTATGAGGTTTTAGAAAAAGCATCAAGCAGAATTACAAATGAAGTAAGTGGAATTTCAAGAGTAGTTTATGATATAACCTCTAAACCCCCGGCGACGGTGGAATGGGAATAAAGGAGAATAAAATATGTGTGGAATTGTTGGATATACCGGAACGCAGGATGCGGCACCGATTTTGCTGAACGGATTAAAAAAGCTTGAGTATCGTGGCTACGATTCGGCAGGAATTGCTGTTGTAAACGATAACAATATTTCGATAAGCAAAGTTACCGGAAGAATTTCAAATTTATGTGAGAAAACTAATGACGGACAGTTACTGCCCGGAAATTTGGGAATCGGACATACACGCTGGGCAACACACGGAGCACCTACAGATACAAATGCACACCCTCATACGAGTAATGACGGAAAATTTGCAGTAGTGCATAATGGAATAATAGAGAATTATATGGAGCTTCGTGAGGAACTGATTGATAACGGATATCATTTTGAAAGTCAGACTGATACAGAGGTTGTTGTACATCTCATCGAAATGTACTATACCGGAGATTTTAAATTGGCTGTGATGAAAGCATCGGAGAGATTGCAAGGCTCATATGCTTTGGGAATTGTATGTGCAGATGAACCGGAAAGAATCTTTGTTGTGAGAGAGGCAAGTCCGTTAATCCTTGGCGTTGGAATCGGAAGTAATTATTTTGCATCCGATGTAACAGCACTGGTTGCATATACAAAAAATATTATCTATCTTGAAGACGGAGAATTTGCAGAAATAACATCTGATAATATTCAAATATACGATTGTGCAGGAAAGCCAATAGAAAAGAAGACAAACAGAATTACATGGGATATTCAGGCTGCAGAGCGTGGCGGATATGAACACTTTATGCTCAAGGAAATAATGGAGCAGCCAAGGGCTATAGAAGCAACAATGTCTCCTAGATTGCAAAACGGCGAAGTACATCTTGATGATTTGGATTTGTCTGATGATTATTTAAAAAGTATCAACAAAATTGTTATTACAGCTTGCGGTTCGGCATATTATGCAGGCTGTTCGGGAAAAAACACAATAGAAAAACTATGTAAAATTCCGGTGCAGGTAGAGCTTGCGAGTGAATTAAGATACAACGAGCCTCTTATTGATGAACACACACTTCTCATTGTATTATCACAATCCGGTGAGACTGCTGACACGATAGCAGCTATGAAGGAATGTCAAAGTTTAGGTGCTAAAACTCTTGCTATTGTAAATGTTGTCGGAAGTACAATAGCAAAGCTGGCAGATTACACCCTCTATACATGGGCAGGTCCTGAGATTGCTGTTGCAACAACAAAGGGCTATACAACTCAACTTATTGTTATGTATCTGTTTGCAATATATGCTGCAAAGAAGCTTGAAAAAATTTCTGCATCCGAGTACAAAGAATTGATTGAGGAGCTGAAATCGCTTCCAAAGCGAATCCAGCAGGTTTTGGATATGAATCCGTCAATACCTGAACTTGCAAAGAAATATCATAGTTCTGATTCGATGTTTTTTATCGGGCGCAACACGGATTATGCAGTAGCATTAGAAGCAGCACTGAAGATGAAAGAAATCTCATATATCCATGCAGAAAGTTATGCTGCAGGAGAATTGAAACACGGAACTATTGCATTGATAGAAGAACACTGCCCGGTAATTGCTCTTTGCTGTAACGAAAAAATGACAGAAAAGACAATGAATAATATTGTCGAAGTTAAAGCGAGAGGTGCGGAAGTTTTGGCTGTTACCTTTAAGGAAAACACAAAAATGGCATCTCTTGCGGATGATATGATTATGATACCAAAGGTTAATGTTTTACTAGGTGCACCGGTAGAAATTGTTCCGTTGCAACTATTGGCATATTATGTTGCTAAAGAAAACAACTGTGATATTGATAAACCTAAGAACCTTGCAAAGTCAGTAACAGTTGAGTAAATTTTGCTTGAAAAGGAGAGGATTACCTATGACAAAATATATATTTGTAACCGGAGGTGTTGTTTCGGGGCTTGGTAAAGGTATTACCGCTGCATCGCTGGGAAGACTTTTGAAAGCAAGAGGACTCAAGGTTGCGGCACAGAAGCTTGATCCGTATATAAATGTTGATCCCGGCACAATGAGTCCGTATCAGCATGGCGAAGTATATGTAACCGAAGATGGTGCAGAAACCGACCTTGACCTTGGACATTATGAAAGATTTATTGATGAAAACCTTAACAAATATTCCAATCTTACCACAGGAAAGGTTTACTGGAATGTACTCAATAAAGAACGCCGCGGCGAATACTTAGGCTCAACAGTTCAGGTAATCCCTCATATTACAAACGAAATTAAAGAATTTGTTTACAGTGTCGGTAAAAAGACAGATGCAGATGTGGTAATTACAGAAATCGGTGGAACTATCGGCGATATTGAATCGCAGCCGTTTCTTGAAGCGATCCGTCAGATTTCCATAGAGGTCGGCAGGGAAAACAGTCTGTTTATTCATGTTACATTAGTTCCTTTCCTTCGCGGTTCTAACGAACATAAATCCAAGCCGACACAGCATTCGGTAAAGGAACTGCAAGGAATGGGCATTAACCCCAATATTGTGGTTTTGCGCTGTGATGAACCTCTGGATGAATCCATTTTCAAGAAAATTTCACTATTTTGTAATGTAAAGCCTGATTGTGTTATCGAAAACATTACGCTTCCAAACCTTTATGAAGCACCTCTTATGCTTGAAAAATCAAACTTCTCAGCGGTTGTGTGCAGAGAACTTGGAATAGATGCTCCGAAACCCGACTTAACCGAGTGGAGCCAGATGGTCGAGCGTATAAAGACAAGAGAACACAATGTTAATATCGGTCTTGTAGGAAAATATGTCGGACTTCACGATGCTTATCTTTCTGTTGCAGAAGCCCTTCGTCATGCCGGATACTATCATAATGCGCATATTGATATAAAATGGATTGATTCGGAAGAAATCACAAATGACAATTACGAAGAAAAGCTTTGCGGTCTTGACGGAATTTTGGTTCCGGGCGGATTTGGCAATCGTGGAATTGAAGGTATGATTCTTGCCGCAAAATATGCGAGAGAAAAGGAAATTCCGTATTTCGGAATTTGTCTCGGTATGCAGATTGCAGTTATTGAATATGCAAGAAATGTCTGCGGCATAACCGATGCAAACTCTGGTGAGTTTGATGAGCAGTGTAAGCATAAAGTAATAGATTTTATGCCCGGTCAGAGCGATGATATAGATAAGGGTGGCACATTGAGGTTGGGTGCATATCCCTGCGAAATTAAGCCTGATACAACAATGGAGCGTTGCTATGCTGAAACTTCGATTTCAGAAAGACACAGACATCGCTATGAATTTAATAATGAATACAGAGATATACTTGAAGGTAACGGACTTACACTTAGCGGAACTTCACCTGACGGCAGACTTGTAGAAACAGTTGAAATTACAAAAAGACCATTCCATGTCGGCGTTCAGTATCATCCCGAATTTAAGAGCCGTCCCAATAAGGCACATCCTCTTTTCTGTGGCTTCATCGGAGCGGCACTTGAGAGGAGTGTGAAGTAATGTCTATACATGAAGAATGCGGAGTATTCGGCGTTTTTTCTTCTGCACAAACCAATGTTTCTGATCTTGTGTATTATGGGTTATATGCTCTGCAGCACAGAGGTCAGGAAGCATGCGGCATTGTAGTAAATGATGACGGATTATTTTATTCACATAAGGATATAGGACTAGTCGGTGAAGTGTTTGGCGGATCGAAACTTCGTGATTTTCCTAAGGGAAATATGGCGGTCGGTCATGTAAGATACGGAACAACAGGAGGTTCGAGCAGGAAAAACTGTCAGCCGATTGAGGTGAATCACCAGAAAGGAAAAATGGCGATTGCACACAATGGAAATCTGTCAAATGCTTATGAACTCAGAAACAAGCTTGAACTTACAGGTGCAATATTTCATACAACAAGCGATACTGAAACGATTGCATATATCATAACAAAGGAAAGGTTAAATGCACCATCAATTGAAGAAGCAGTAAGCCGAAGCATGAATATACTCTGCGGTGCATACTCACTTGTGGTTATGTCGCCTGCAAAAATGATTGCCTGTCGTGATCCTTATGGCTTCAGACCGCTGTGCTACGGAAAAATAAGTGATGGTACATATGTTATTGCTTCTGAAAGCTGTGCATTATCAGCTGTCGGTGCAGAATTTATCAGAGATTTGTTGCCCGGAGAAATTCTTGTGTTTTCAAAAAGTGGTATAGAGTCCCGAAAAGAGCATTGCAGTACAAAAACAAAGAAGACCTGTATTTTTGAATATATTTATTTTGCAAGGCCGGATTCCAAGATAGACGGCGTATCAGTTCACAAAGCACGAAAGAAAGCCGGACATATCTTAGCTGAGTGTCATCCTGTGGATGCGGATGTTGTAATTGGTGTTCCTGATTCGGGGTTGGATGCAGCATTAGGTTTTTCTGAAAAATCAGGAATTCCGTATGGTATCGGTCTTATAAAGAATAAATATATCGGCAGAACTTTCATCTCGCCGGGACAGGAAACAAGAGTTGACCAAGTTAAAATAAAGCTGAGTGCAGTTGAAGAAACTGTGTCGGGAAAGCGAGTTGTTTTGGTCGATGATTCTATTGTAAGAGGTACTACAAGCGGAAGAATAGTAAAGCTTCTTCGAGATGCAGGAGCGAAAGAGATACACATGAGGATTTCCGCTCCGCCGTTTCTCCATCCGTGCTATTACGGAACGGATATAGATTCCGAAGAACATCTGATAGCCTGTAAATATACAATTCCGGAAATAGCCGAAATGATTGGTGCAGACAGCCTGGGATATTTGCCAAAAGAAAAACTCGGAGATTTGATTGAAAGCACAGATTATTGCAGTGCTTGTTTTGATGGGGAATATCCAACTCCGGTTATGACAAACATACCAAAGAATCGATTTGAACAAAAAATATCCGAGTCTAAAGCTGAATAAAACTGCCCATCTCACCACTTTTTGCTCGGGGCAGTACACTTGTACGGCGCCACTCACTGCAAAGCGGCAATCTGAACAGTTTTATTTCACTTTAAAATAAATTTAAGAAGCGAGGGTTCACCATGGCAGAAAAATATAACAGAAAAATAATTTTAGAGGATGGGAGCGAATATGAGGGGTTTGCTTTTGGTGACTTGTCAGATAAAGTATGTGAAATTGTTTTCAATACTTCAATGGTAGGTTATCAGGAAATTGTATCAGATCCGTCATACACCTATCAGGCTGTTGTTATGACCTATCCTCTGATTGGAAATTATGGAATCTGTGAAGATGATTTTGAAACGAAAACACCAACAATCGGAGCACTCATTGTTCGTGAATATAATGATGAACCTTCAAATTTCCGAAGTGTTGAGAGTTTGTCTCAAACAATGAAAAAATACCATATTCCCGGTATATACGGAGTTGATACAAGACAAATTACTCGCTCTATCCGTGATTTGGGAAGCCGTAAGGTGTTGATTACAGGAATCGGCACAACACTCCGGCAAGGACTTGAAATATTGAGATATACTGAAATACCAAAAGACGCAGTTTCAAAAGTAAGCAGACCAAAAACAGTATATTTTCCTACGGAAAATAAAAAGTACCATGTTGTAGCAATAGACTGTGGTATGAAACAAAATATTCTGCGTTCTCTTCAAAACAGAGAATGCTCCGTCACGGTTGTTCCGTGGAATACGACAGCCGAGGAGATAGAAAGTTTTAGTCCTGACGGTGTGTTTATTTCAAACGGTCCCGGAGATCCTACGGATGTTCCTGAAACAGTTGAAACCATTAAAAAACTGAAAGGCAGATATCCTATATTCGGAATCTGTCTTGGACATCAGATTATTGCACTTTCCTACGGAGCAAAAACATATAAACTTAAATTCGGACACCGTGGCGGCAATCATCCGGTACGAAATTTAAAAACAAATAAAATTGAAATCACTTCTCAAAATCATTCCTATGCTGTAGAAAAAGACAGCATTCTGGATACCGATTTAGAGATTACACATATAAATTTACTTGACAATACGGTTGAAGGGGTTGAATGCAGAAAAGATAAGGTTTTTTCTGTACAATATCATCCCGAAAGTGCACCCGGACCACAGGACAGCACATATTTATTTGATGAATTTATTGCACTGATGAAGGGAGAAAAAGAAAATGCCTAAAAGACAAGATATAAAAAAAGTTCTCGTTATCGGTTCCGGTCCTATTGTAATCGGTCAGGCTGCAGAATTTGACTATGCAGGCACACAAGCCTGTCTTGCACTTCGTGAAGAGGGTTATGAGGTTATACTTTGCAATTCAAATCCTGCAACAATTATGACAGACACTACAGTTGCAGATAAGGTTTATATGGAGCCTCTTAATCTTGAATACATCGCAAAAATTATCAGACATGAAAGACCGGATGCAATCTTGCCGGGAATAGGCGGTCAGACGGGTCTTAATCTTGCTATGCAGCTCGAAAAGAAAGGCATATTGAAAGAATGCCGTACCGAGCTTTTAGGAACAAAGAGTGAAAGTATTGAAAGAGCCGAGGACAGAGAACTGTTCAAGGAGCTTTGTGAGAGCCTTGGCGAGCCTGTGCTTCCTTCGGATATTGCAAATTCTATGGAAGAAGGATTGAAGGTTGCAAAAGAAATAGGTTATCCCGTTGTGCTTCGACCTGCATTCACTCTCGGTGGAACAGGCGGCGGCTTTGCAGACAATGAGGAAGAGTTTTTACAGATAATGAAAAATGCGCTTAGTCTTTCACCTGTACATCAGGTTTTAATCGAAAAGAGTATTAAAGGCTTTAAGGAAATCGAATACGAGGTAATAAGAGATTCCAACGATACAGCAATTACTATCTGTAATATGGAAAATCTTGATCCTGTCGGTATTCATACGGGTGATTCTATTGTTGTGTGTCCTTCGCAGACACTAACCAATAAGGAATATCATATGCTTCGTGACAGCGCACTCAAAATCATCCGTGCTCTTAAAATCGAAGGAGGCTGCAATGTTCAGTTTGCACTTGATCCAAAATCATTTCAGTATTATTTGATAGAGGTAAATCCGAGAGTATCCCGTTCATCGGCACTCGCCTCAAAGGCAAGCGGATATCCGATTGCAAGGGTATCGGCAAAAATCGGTGTGGGTATGACACTTGACGAAATCAGAATAGCGAACACACCTGCATCCTTTGAACCCACTCTTGACTATGTGGTAACAAAAATGCCGAGATTTCCTTTTGATAAATTTACCGATGCAAACAACAAGCTTGGAACACAGATGAAGGCGACCGGCGAGGTGATGTCAATTGGAAGAACATTTGAAGAAAGTCTTTTAAAAGCGATTCGCTCATTGGAAATCGGTGTATGGCATTTGCATCACAAAAAGTTTGATGAAATATCGGCTGCAGACCTGCTCGATTACATCAAAATCGGAACTGATGACAGAATTTATGCTATAGCAGAATTACTTCGCAAAGGTACAGAAATTGATACGATTTGCAAAAACACACAGATTGACAGATTCTTCATTAGAAAGCTAAAAAACATCATTGATGAAGAAGGAGCATTAAAATATTCTGTCGGGAATACAGATGAACTTATAAAAGCAAAGAAAATGGGATTTTCAGATAAGGAAATTGCACTGTTGTGGAACAAACCTGAAAATGAAGTATTTAAAACAAGAAAAGAAGCATGCGTTATGCCTGTATATAAAATGATTGACACCTGTGCATCAGAATTTGACAGCTATATTCCATACTTCTATTCAACCTACGAGGGCGAAAATGAATCAAAGGTATCGGATAAGAAAAAGGTAATCGTTCTTGGTTCGGGTCCTATCAGAATCGGTCAGGGTGTGGAATTTGACTATTCAACAGTACATGCTGTTAAAACAATTAAGGCAGCCGGTTTCGAGGCAATTATTATAAATAACAATCCCGAAACAGTTTCAACTGATTATACAACGAGTGATAAGCTCTATTTTGAACCGCTGACACCTGAAGATGTAATGAATATTATTGAATTAGAAAATGCTGAGGGTGTAATTGTAACCCTTGGAGGGCAAACTGCGGTAAATCTTGCACAGCCATTGTATGACAGAGGTGTAAAAATTATCGGTACAGACTGTGCAGCAATAGATAAAGCTGAGAACAGAGATGCTTTTGAAAAACTGTTAAAAGAGCTTGGTATCCCACAACCGCCCGGACGTGCAGTTACGAACATAGAAGATGGGATAAAGGCGGCGGAAGAAATTGGCTATCCCGTACTTGTAAGACCAAGCTTTGTATTAGGCGGACGTGCTATGCAGATTGTTGCAAAAGAAGAAGCTCTTCGCCACTATCTTAAAACTGCCGTAGAAATTGACGAAGATAAGCCGGTTTTGGTTGATAAATATATCAGGGGCAAGGAACTTGAAGTGGATGCTATATGCGATGGCAAGTCAGTATTTGTTCCGGGTATTATGGAGCTTGTTGAAAGAACTGGAGTTCACAGCGGCGACTCAATAAGTGTTTACCCCACATACAGCGTATCCCAAAAGGTCAAGGAAACAATTCTTGATTATACCGAAAAATTAGGACTTGGCATTGGTATTATCGGACTTTTCAATATTCAGTTCATTGTGGATGAAAAAGAAAATGTTTATATCATCGAAGTAAATCCGCGTTCTTCAAGAACGGTGCCATTTCTTTCAAAATCCACAGGCTACAGCCTTGCAGATATTGCAACTTTGGTTATCCTTGGAAAAAGCCTTGAAGAGCAAGGTGTAACAGAGGTTTATCCTGACGAAAAAATGCGTCATTATGTAAAAGCACCTGCATTCTCATTTTCAAAGCTTAACGGAATGGATTCGTATCTTTCACCGGAAATGAAGTCAACAGGCGAAGCAATCGGATATGATGATAAATTTCCAAGGGCGATGTATAAAGCACTTACGGCTTCGGGAATGAAGCTTCAAAATTATGGTACTGTTGTTGTAACGCTTGCCGATGAGGATAAAGAAGAGGCCCTGCCGCTTGTTAAGCGCTTCTATGATATGGGATTCAATATCGAGGCAACAATCGGAACGGCAGAGTTTTTGAAAGGGCATGCCATTAAAACAAGAATACTCAGAAAGCTCTCAGAAGGAAGCACGGAGATACTTGAAGCAATTCGTGCAGGATATGTCAGCTATGTTATATGTACCCGTGCCATTCTATCGGGTGTGCACTACGAAGATGGCGTTGCAATAAGAAGAACAGCAACAGAAAATAATATCACAATGTTTACATCCTTAGATACAGTAAAGGTTTTACTGGATGTTCTTGAGGAAATGACAATAGGAATATCTACAATAGACGCTTAAAGGAGGTATGCACAATGAAAAATAAAAAGACGGTAATTACAGTGGGTTCTGTTTTAGGTGGGACTTTTCTTGGACTGATTTGTTGTGCAGTAGTAAAATTTATCAACAGAGCAAGGAGGAACGGATAATGCACTTTACGAAAATGCACGGCCTTGGAAATGATTATTTGTATGTTTACGGCGAAGTGCCTGCAAATATTGAGGATTTGTCAATAAGGTTATCTGAACGCCACTTTGGAGCAGGTTCGGACGGAATGATATATATTTCTCCGTCAGAAACTTCAGATTTCACAATGCGAATATTCAATGCAGATGGAAGTGAAGCAAAAATGTGCGGTAATGGCATCCGCTGTGTCGGAAAGTATGTATATGACAAAGGCTATACAGACAAAAAGCACCTCAGAATAGAAACTCTTTCGGGCATTAAAACACTTGATTTGAATGTTTCAAATGGCAAAGTAAAAACGGTATCTGTAGGAATGGGAAAAGCCGAGGTGTCAGAAAATCTACAGCTTGATGTAGATGGTGAAAAGGTCGTCTGTACTCCTGTTTCTGTGGGCAATCCTCATGCAGTCAGTTTTGTTGCGGACATTGAAAAAGCACCGCTTTTGACGTTAGGGCCTAAAATGGAGCATCATCGTGCTTTTCCGGATGGAGTAAATGTTGAGTTTGTGGAAGTCATAGACAGGCACACTCTTAGAATGCGTGTATGGGAGCGTGGCAGTGGAGTAACAATGGCCTGCGGAACGGGTGCTTGTGCTGTGGCTGCGGCAGCAATAAAACAAGGTTACTGCTCGTTTGATGATGAAATATCTGTTGTGTTAGACGGTGGTACTCTGAAAATAAAAATAGCGCCGGACTATTCTGTTACCATGACGGGACCGGCAGAAACGATATACGAAGGAGATGTAATAGAATGATTACACCAAACACACATTACGCAGCCTTAAAGGATTCATACCTTTTTTACAACATTGCACAGAAGACAAAGGCATATTTGGCAGCAAATCCCGATAAGCATCTTTATCGTATGGGCATCGGCGATGTATCACTTCCGCTTTGCGATGCTGTAATTCGTGCACTGCATGAAGCAGTTGACGATCAGGCGAAGAAAGAAAATTTTCACGGCTATATGCCCGAATGTGGAGCACCGTTTCTTCGTGAAACCATCGCAAAATACTATGCCGACAGAGGAGTAACAGTATCAACCGATGAAGTGTTTGTGTCCAGCGGTGCAAGTGACGAACTTGGTGATATTCTAGATCTTTTTGCTAGATCCAGCTCTGCACTTGTAATCGAGCCTGCATATCCTGCATATGTTGATGCAAATGTTATGGCAGGCAGAAAAATAGTACATCTTGCATCGGGAAAAGATAATGGATTTTTGCCATCACCATCCGAAGAGGTTAAGGCGGATATTTTATATATTTGTTCTCCGAACAATCCGACAGGTGCAGTGTTCAGCCGTAATCAGCTTCAGGCTTGGGTGGATTTTGCAAATGAAAATGGATCTGTAATTCTTTTTGATGCGGCTTATGAGGCGTTTATAGAAGATGAAAGTTTGCCTCACAGCATTTTTGAATTAGATGGAGCAGAAACCTGTGCAATTGAAATTTGTTCACTGTCAAAAACTGCAGGATTTACAGGAACACGACTTGGTTATACTGTTATTCCCAAAAAGCTTATAAGACAGAGCATGAAATTTAATGAAATGTGGGTAAGGAACCGCACAACAAAAACCAATGGTGTATCATACATAATTCAAAAAGGCGGTGCTGCAGTATTTACCCCCGAAGGTCAGAAACAAATTCATGATAATATAAAGGTTTATAAGAATAATGCAAAGGTGCTGATGAAGGCGCTTGACAAACTTGGAATATGGTACTGCGGTGGTAAAAATGCTCCTTATATCTGGATGAAATGTCCGGATGGTATGGAAAGCTGGGAGTTCTTCGATTATCTCTTAAATGAGATTCAGGTTGTCGGAACTCCAGGAGAAGGATTTGGCGCTTGCGGCGAGGGATATTTCAGATTTTCCACTTTCGGAAGTCCGGAAGATACGGTAGAAGCTGCAAATCGTTTGGTAAATTTGCTTGGAAAGAAGTGATATGAATGCGAGATTATAAAGCAGAATTTGACAATAGAGTCGAGTTCATAAAGTCTGTATTAGCTGATAGTGGTGCAAAAGGTATTGTGTACGGAAATAGCGGAGGTAAGGATTCTGCATTGGTTGGGATTCTTTGCAAAGCAGCTTGCGAAAACACTGTTGGAATTATTATGCCTTGTAGCACAAAACGAAATTATGATGAAGATGCGGTGGATGCAAAAGAGGTTGCACAGCAATACAGCATTGAGACAAGAACCGTGGATCTGACTCCTGTAAAAGAAGCAGAGATTAATGCACTTGCAGGTATAACGGAATTGAATAATTCAGCTCTAAGCAATATGGCACCTCGTATTCGTATGCTTACATTATATGCTATCGCTGCAAGTGAAAACCGACTTGTTGCAGGAACAGGAAACCGTAGTGAGGCTTATGTCGGTTATTTTACCAAGTGGGGAGACGGAGCACATGACTTTAATCCGATAGCTGATTTAACAGTAACAGAAATATATGAATTTCTCACATTCCTTAATGCTCCTGAATTTATAATAAAAAAAGCTCCGTCAGCAGCCTTGTTTGATGGTCAGACTGACGAAAGTGAAATGGGAGTAACTTACGAGGAACTGGATGCTTGTATCGCAGGAAATGCTGTTGACAAAGATAAAGCAAAGATTATTGATAGGTTGCATGTAGTAAGTGAACATAAGAGAAAAGGAATTCAGACATATTATAAGTGAATATATTAAAACAGCCGACTGTCTTGATTGATAATCGGCTTCATCAATATACACAATATTGTGATTCATTATAATGTACACTTGGAAATTTAAAATATCAGATTTTTATTGATATCACAAGTGAAGTGTGATATAATACAATTTATCAGAGTAGATATTTAATCAGGAATTTTTGTTGGTTCCTGAGCTTCGAAGCATGGGAGTAGAGGCTTCGAACTGCGGTTTCACCGTGACAAAATATTTCATCCGCTGTTACATCAAAAATCTATTAAATTCTTGTAACAGCCCCTCTGTTTGAACTGCTCCATTTTGTGCGGACAATACAAAAAGAACCCCTATGGTAGCAAATATTAACTTTTAAGCAACATACTGGCATCGCATTTCTTGTGGTGTCAGTTTTGTTTTTAGTTGTATTCTTTCATTGTTGTAGAAATGTATGTATTCGCCTATGAGAAGGCGAGCATCCTCGTAGGTTTGCAGTTTTGTTCGATAAATGCACTCTGTTTTGAGAATAGAAAAGAAATTTTCTGCTAAAGCATTGTCATAAGGATTGCCTTTTCTTGACATTGACGGAGTTATGTTGTATGATTTAGTCAGGCGATAATATGCTTGCGATGTATATTGAAAGCCTTGGTCACTGTGGAGTTGCAGCTCTGCTGTGACCTTTTCTCTTTTTTTAGCTTCTTTGATTGTAGAAAGCACAAGGTTAATATTTTGCTCTGTTCCGGTTTTGGAGGTCATGTCAAATTAAAAAGACCGTCCAATTTGTTCCCACTGTTGAGCAGTTTGTAGCACTCGGTCTTTTGAACCTTATGCCTTTTGATGCTTTATTGATGCTATTGAAAAATCTCTGCAAATTTGATGCCCAACTGCCAAAAAATCGACACTCGTAATTATATTTAAGTATAACATACATTCCGTGAAATTGCAACTGCAATCAAACGAAATTACCCGATTTGAGAATGGCAGGATGAAATAAACAAAAATTACTCGACTAACAAAATTAAATGCAATACAAAGCGTTTTTGAGCCAATTACGGCAAAATATTCTCCATTCACTATGTCAAAATTTGATACGCTTAAATAAAGAAAAGGCGAAAATGAAAATTGCTTAAATGCAACTGACATTTTCGCCTTCAATTTTTATACCAATAATTATAAATTATTGCATCGAAATATCAAAATCAGGTTCGATAGGATTTATAATTTCTCTTAATACATTTTTCAGGTATGTATCAACACCATTTGCAGCCTGAATTGTTGCAACCATTAATTCATCCGTATCCATATTTGCAAAATCCATTTCGTATCCGGCATTAAGTGCTAATTGTGATAGGAATACTCGTTGTGTCCTCCCATTACCTTCTCTGAAAGGATGCAAATTATTAGTAACACAATAAAAATCAGTCATTTTTTCAACGAAATCATCCATATTAAGGTCTTTAAAATAATTCTGATTTTTAAGGCGTTCAAAACATGCTGTAGCAATTTCATCTATATTCTTGGCCGCTACAAATGATGTGCCCTTTTTTGAAATATCAACTACTCTTGGAATTCCTGCCCACTCATACAAATCCTCAAATATAAATTTATGAATAGCCTTATAGTGTTCAAAATCAAAATTGCCTTCAATGGGATTTTGTTGGAGAATTGAAATTTTAGCGACAGTTATCTGTGATTCTACAATGTCTAATTGTTTATCATCTCGTATATCAAGTTTATTTATAAGACAAGTAGTACCTTTCTAACAATCGTCTGTGAGTGCGTCTATACTATAACTCATTGTGCAACAACACCGGATTTTTGTTTTACAAGAGCGATGTATTGTTCCATGCTTATTTCTTTTTCCAAAAGTTTTTTGCACCACTGAACACATTCGCTATCAACCTGATAGCCTTCCATCTTCACAGATGCAACTGCATTTTCAATAGCTTTGTCAATTGACATAATTCTCACCCTTTCAAACTTTTGTAATCATAGTATAACATAAATATGAAAAGATTACAATACGAATTGCAAAATTGTAATATAATTCAAATCGGCATATCAAAATTTGATACGCATAAACAAAGAAAAGCAGGAATGGGATTTACAAATTTGAATCCTACTCCTGCTTTATTTTTATATATACCCTTAGCTGATTATATTAAGCATCTCATCTCCTGAAATTATTCCATTCTTATAATCCCGCTTTGCTTTAGAATTGCCGCCTTCCCAGATTTTATGGACAGAAAAAAGTGTGATATAATGGAATGGACACAAACAAATCCAAAATCACAGGAGGAATTTTCAAACAGTCAGAACGCCAATATCCCAAAATAGAGTGCCTATATCTCCGGCAGCGTGTTAAGACAAGATTATCTTCGTACTGCTCTTGAATGGGTAAGCAAAGGCGGAGCAACAGATATAAAGAACTGTCAAATGCTTTGTAAGACACATAACAGAGCAAAGGGCAATAAATAATTTTTTGGTGTTTGTAGGCAGATATAGTTCTCATTGCATGCATTTTCTACTAAAAAAAACAGTTTTGCTTAAAAAACAGTATAGATATTGAAAATATTGGATTTGTATGATATAATTATAGTGTATGTATAATT